>JBPCMC010000132.1:0-14052 GCA_051002645.1 Thermomicrobiales bacterium | reverse complement strand
GACACAAAAAACCGACCTCTGATTGAACGTGTGGCTGATCCCCCCCCCCCGCCCCTCCCGCTGCTTTTTTGTTTTTCGTTCTCCCCGATGGGGCGGTTCGAGCACCGCCCTCCCCGGCCTCCCTTCGCCATGGCTGACGTGCGAGACCACGACCGAGCGAGGGAGGGCGGTTCGAGCACCGCCCCTACGGATAGATCACCTACGACGAGCGCACCTTTTCACAATACCAATCACAGGCCGAGAGAAATTGATCGAGGTTGCTTCCAACAGCAAGCAACGATAATGGAAACGAGGGGCGCCTTCCGAGCACATCTGCTGGCATCGGCGGCATACCGGGAATTTGTTCGAGGAGGGATGCGAACTCGGCACGCAGGTTCTCCTGGTCAAATGGAGGACGGGCCTTCATTCGTTCAAATTGAAGTTCGAATCCGCCTGAAGTCCACACGCCAAATATATAGTGCTTAAGGCCGTCGTGGATTAGTTCAGGATAGAACGAACCCCGATCATCCCTTTTTCCTTTCCCCCAAAGAATACCGATTGACTTTGACCAATCAATGATCTGTCTAACTGCGTTCATTTCGGCAGGCCCATTCCGGATGGAAAACGCCTCCATGAACTGTTGTTCATCCCATTGTCGTTGACTGACAGATGCACTCGTGGCCTTCGCTTTCTTCTCCTGTGTCTGAACGGTCTGACCGAGCACACGCGGCACAAGCGTCTTCAGATTACTGCCCTCGAACTGCTTGATTTCAACCGCGAGCACTTCGATCGGCGCCATGTTTTTGTTCAGGAACTCAACCACGCGCTGCAAATGCATCGGCATCTCGTCTGCCACGAAGAGCAGGCGCATTTTGCCAATGAACAAATTCTCGCCGACCCGTGCCCAGAACACCTCAATATCGATCTCTTCCTCTTGAACGAGTTCGCTCACTTTCAGGTTAGGATCGGTGCCCTGCGCCCGGCAGCGCTCCTCAAAGTAGGCACGGATGCGCTCGGCAGGCCAGTAGACTTCGAGATGGGCGGCATAATCGAGCATCTGGCCGACGACTTCGCGCCGGATGCGCGAGTCGGAACTGCGCTTCACTTCGGCAATCGTCGGTATCGCATCCTGGTCGAGAAACAAGTGGTCGATCCACCAGCCGCCGGTGCCATCCGCCTCCGTACCGAGGCTCAATTCGGGCGAGATGAGCAGCCAGCGGCGTGGATTCTCGGTGTTCATCTGATCCCCCGCCAGCAGGTCCGGGTAATACGACAATAGCCCCTGAAGCAATGCCTCCGAGTTGTACGGCGTCCGATTTACCTTGACGAGCGAGTTGTCCGGCTGCATGACAAAAATACTGCCTTCCATGACGAATCCTTCCCCGATTTCTTCGGTGGATCACGAGCACGATTTGCCCGCCCCGTCCCGATGGCTTGTTATATCATGCGAAAGTTGACACATTCGCGTCCGGTGTCGCGTCGCGGTTGCGGCTATCCGTATGCCTCTGCTATCCTCGCGGGCAACGAGGGAGGGGTGATGACGGGGATCTCGGTCTTTTTTCCGGCCTACAACGATGGCGGGACAATCGCGAGCATGGTGCTGGCGGCGGCGCAGACGCTCCAGTCACTGACGGACGACTACGAGATTATCGTCGTGCAAAACGGCAGCACGGACGATACTGTTGCGGTGCTGGACGCGCTCGACGGGCAGGTGGAGCATCTCCGCGTCCTGAAGCACCGCGAGGCGCTCGGCTACGGCGGCGCGCTCCGCGTCGGCTTCGCCAGCGCGACGAAGGAACTGATCTTCTATACGGACAGCGACGCGCAATACGACGTGCGGGAACTGCCCTTGCTCGTTGCCGCGCTGACGCCGGAGGTGGACATCGTCAACGGCTACAAGATCAGCCGCTCCGACCCCCTGATCCGCATCGTCATCGGTCGCCTCTACCATTACGCGATGAAAGTGATGTTCCGCTTCCCGATCCGGGATGTCGATTGCGATTTCCGCCTCATCCGCCGCCATGTCTTCGAGAAGGTCCATCTCACGTCGTACAGCGGCTCGATCTGCGTCGAGTTCGTCGCGAAGGCGACGGATCTCGGCTACACCTTCGCCGAGGTGCCCGTCCATCACTTCCACCGCATCTACGGGCGCTCCCAGTTCTTCAACGTCAAGCGGATCGGCGAGACCGGCGTGCAACTGCTTGGGCTCTGGTGGACATTGCGCGTCAAACGCGCGCACCTGAAGGAAGCCGCCCCCGCCCCGCTGCCATTGGAGCGCACGGCGGATGATTGAGCAGGAGCCATCGTACTGGCGCGGCGTGCGCACGCTCGTTACCGGCGGGCTGGGCTTCATCGGCAGCAATCTCGTCCACCGGCTGCACGCCCTCGGCGCGCGGGTGATGGTCGTCGACGCCCTCGTCCCCGGCCACGGCGGCGACCGCGCCAACCTCGACGGCCTCGGCACGACGGTGGAGGTGATAATCGGCGACCTGCGCGACCGGCTGCTGATGGAGAACCTCGTCGCGGCGCAGGAGGTCATCTTCAACCTCGCCGGGCAGATCAGCCACGAAGACAGTATGCGCGACCCCTTCACCGATCTTGAGCACAACACCCGCGCCCCCTTGACACTCCTGGAGGCGTGCCGGACGACGAACCCGCAGGTGAAGGTGATTTTCACCGGCACACGCCAGCAATACGGCCGCCCGCAGTACCTCCCCGTCGATGAGCGCCACCCGATGCGGCCCGTCGATGTGAACGGCGTCAACAAGTGGGCGGGCGAGTACTATCACCTGCTCTACCACGATGTCTACGGGATGCGCACCTGTTCGCTGCGCCTGACGAACTGCTACGGCCCGCGCCAGGTGACGGACCGCCACACGCAGGGCGCCTTCCCCTTCTTCATCGGGCTCGCACTGGCCGGGAAGCCGATCACGCTCTACGATCAGGGGCAATTCAAACGCGACATCAATTACGTCGATGATGTCGTGGAGGCGTTGCTGCTCGCCGGGGAGCACGACGCGGCGATCGGCGAGCCGTTCAACCTCGGCAGCCCGCCCGTCTCCTTGCGGGAGTTCGTCGAGACGCTTGGTGAGGTAGTCGGCGGCGTCGATCTGCACTTCATCCCCTACCCGCCGCAGCGCAAGGCGATCGAGATTGGCGATACCTTCTGCGAATATGGCAAAATCAGCCGGACACTGAACTGGCTGCCGCGCACCTCGTTGCGCGACGGCCTGGCGCAGACCGTCGCGTGGCACCGCGCCCACGCGCAGAAAGAGGGCCCCGCATGACGACAACACAGCGCGCCATCCCGATTGCCAGCGCCTCCGCGCAATACGCGACGATTAAGGGGGAGATGGACGCCGCCGTTCATCGGGTGTTGGAGAGCGGTTGGTTCATCCTCGGCGACGAGGTGCGCGCCTTCGAGCAGGAGTTCGCCGCCTATTGCGGCACGCGGTACGCCATCGGCGTCGGCAACGGGACAGACGCACTGATGCTCGCGCTCCGGGCGCTCGGCATCGGCCCCGGCGACGAGGTAATCACCGTCGCGATGACGGCGGCCTTCGGCGCCTTCGCCATCACGATGACGGGCGCGACACCGGTCTTTGTGGACATCGAACCGGCGACGGCGAATATGGACCCCGCCCTCCTCGAAGGCGCGATCACGCCGCGCACGAGGGCGATCATGCCCGTCCATCTCTACGGGCAGGCGGCGGACCTCGGCGCGATTCTGGCGATTGCCGAGCGGCACGGCATCCCGGTCGTCGAGGACGCGGCGCAGGCGCACGGCGCGATGTACGACGGCAAGCGCGTCGGCAGCATCGGGCTGATCGCCGGATTCTCCTTCTACCCGAGCAAGAACCTCGGCGCGGCGGGCGACGGCGGCGCGGTGACGACGGACGACCCCGCATTGGCGGAGCGCGTCGCGATGCTGCGCAACGGCGGGCAACGCGGCAAATACGAGCATCTCATTCAGGGCGTCAACAGCCGCCTCGACGAGATGCAGGCGGCCGTCCTGCGCGTCAAACTGGCACACCTCGACGACTGGAATGCCGCCCGGCGGCGGCACGCGCACCGCTACGACGAACTGCTCGCCGGCAGCAGCGTCGAACTGCCCGAGGAACGCACGGGCGCGGCGCCGGAGGGCCACGTCTGGCACCTCTACGCGGTGCGCCACCCGCGCCGCGACGCGCTGGCGGCGCATCTCAAAGAGCGCGGCATCGGCACGGGCGTCCATTACCCGGCGGCGCTGCACCTGCAGCCCGCCTTCGCCTCGCTCGGTCTCGGGCCGGGCGCGTACCCGGTCGCGGAGCGGCAGGCGCGCGAGGAACTGTCCCTGCCGCTCTACCCGGAACTGACGGCGGCGGAGGTCGCGTACGTGGCGGACGCCGTGCGGGCCTTCGAGGGCTAGATGGCGACAGAGACGGAGGAACGGCAGGGTGGCAGGCTCACGGGAAGGGTTCGGCGGTTTCGCGCGCATGGCAGGTCGGGCATGACGGGCACAGCATTCCTCCTGCTCGTCATCGCGATTGTGCTCTCCACCTTCGGTGAAGTCCTGCTGAAGGCGGGCGTCAACCGGATCGGCACGATCACCCTCGCTCCGGGCACGTTGATCCGCGCCTTCCTGCAATGGCAGGTGCTGGCGGGCTTCGTGCTCCTCTTCGGCGGCTCGCTCTTCTGGCTCGCCGTCCTCTCCCGCGTCCACCTTTCCCTCGCCTACCCCCTGCTGGCGATGGGCTATATCCTCACCACGCTCTGGGCGCTCATCTTCCTCAAAGAACCCGTCCCGGCCAGCCGCTGGCTCGGCATCGGCGCGATCTGCAGCGGCATCGTCCTCGTCCTCTACAAGAGTTAGCGGGGATTAAGAGAACCACCAAGACACCAAGAACACCAAGGAAATGAAAGATAGATCCCCTCTTGATGTTCTCCGTGTTCTTGGTGGTTTATCTCCCTCCCGCGTTGCCAGCGCCGCTAATCGTCCGCCGCGAGGGCTTCGGCGGGGATGGGATGCCGCGCGAATGCACGCTCCTTGCGGGCGAGGATGAGCAGCGAGGAACCGAAGGGCAGGCGCGGCACGCGGCGGAGCAAGCGCCGTTCAAGACGGGCGATGCCGAGCAAAGTGCGGTTAACGGGCGCTGCGGGCGGGGTGATGTCGGAGTGCGCGGTCGCGGCATCCCGCGAGTTGCGCCGGGAGAGCCGCCGGACGAGCCAGACGGCGGGCGTCAGCGCCATGTTCCAGTAGGAGCAGCGTTCAACGCGAAAGCCATGCGCCTCGACGAGCACCCGCGCCTCACGGGTTGTGTAGCGGCGGGCGGTACGCACGGCGACATCGTGCTCGCCCGCCAGCGACGTAAAGGCCGGGAGATTGAGGAGCAACCGCCCGCCCGGTTTCAGCGCGCGGTAGAGTTCATCCAGCGCCGCCGCCTCGACCGCCACGCCGGCATCGGAGATCACGTCCAACGAGATGGCCGCGTCGAAAGTCGCATCGGGGAAGGGTAGGGCGATCAGTGAGCCCTGGGTGACGACGCAGCCGCGACGCATACGCGCGATGCGGACGGCATGGGGAGCGAGATCGACTCCGACGGCGACGCCGAAGGGCGCGAGGCGCGCGAGCATCCCGCCCGTGCCGCACCCAGCATCAAGGAGCGTCAGCACCGGGCGCGGCATCGTCTCGGTCAGGCGCAGCCAGTCGAGCACATACTCCCGCAGCGCGACGTACCACCAGAGCACCGTCTCACTCTCGTACATCGCGTCGTGCTCATCGGTGCGCCAGTCGCTCATTGCTGGTCTGAGGGCACGAGACGCACCCTCGTCACCAGCCGCGCCGCCACCTCCGCCGCGTTGGTCCCCATTGGGTGATGGCGGACGCGCGACCACGGGACGGCCTGATCGCGATAATGGCGCGACCGCGCGTTGCCCGACTGCCCGACGGTATTGCCGGAGAGGGCGTGCGTATCTTTGGAGGGGTCACTGAGATCGACAAGCAGCCGGTACGATGCGCCGCTGATCGCGCCATACGGCTCCGCGAGATTCCAGAACTGGCAGTTGACGGTGTTGCAATCGCCGCCGACGGGGATCGGCCCGACGTTGAGAAAACGCTGCAACGGCTTCGCGCCGTGCGCCGCCGGGTGGGTGAAGGTCGCGCGATGGATCGCGCCCCACTCCCACTCCGCCGGGTAGGGGTCGCTATGCGCCGTGAGCCACGCGACGGCGTCGGAGAAGGCGTCGATCAACTCCGCCTCGCGGGTCGTGCCGCTAAACCAGCCGGCGTCCTCCCCGAGCAGGAGGCGGTCGGGAAGCGCCCAGTGGATGGCGCCGAGGAACTTGGTCATCGTTTCTTTCGCCAACTCCGGGGAGAGGCGCGCCCAGAGGACACGACGCATCCAGTGCTCGTAGGTTGTTTCCCAGATCGCCGCGCCGGGGCTGTCCACATCTGCGAAGCCGTCCCAGGCGCGGAGCAGTTCGAGCGCCGCGCGCTCCTCGGCGGTCCACGTCCGGTCGACGCCGTCCAACACCGCCAGCAGCGCCGGGCGAAGCGGCTCGGCGTGGAGGACATACACATCCGCCTGCATCCGCCGCATGTCCTCCATCGTCAAACCTTCACGCCCTTCCAGCATCTGCCGGATGCGCCGCACGCGGAACGGGGAATTGTACGCACTCGGCAGCGGATAGGGGTAATCGTCCGGCTGGATTTGCGTGTTCGCCGTGGCGATGAAGCCCTCCGGCGGGTCGGCGAGCGCGGGGAGTGCATCGAAGGGGACGAACCCCTGCCATTCGTGCTCGCCCGTCCAGCCCGGTACGGGGCGGCTACCGTTGCTCGCCGGGCGGATCGGCGCGCGCCCGACCCATTGGTAGCCGATGTGGTTCTCGGTGTCGGCGAAGACGAGGTTGAGGGACGGCACGGCGATGTCCGCGCAGGCGGCCCGGAACTCATCGACATTGTTTGCCCGCATCAGATTGAGGAGGCCGGTCATCTCATCCGCGCCCTCCTGACCGACCCATTTGAGGGCGAGCGCCCGCTCCTCATCCTTCGCCTCGCCGAGGCCGGAGATGATCGGGCCGTGACGGGTGAGACGGGTTTCGTGTACCTCGGCGTCGGTGCGCCCCTTCACCGGGATGACATCGACGGCGCGATCCATCAACTCCCATCCGTCGCCCACGCGGTAGCGGAGCCGGTTATCGGGGTCGATCTTCTCAACATACAAATCCGTCTGCACAAACATCGTCGCGGTGATGCCCCAGGCGACCCGGTCATTGTGGCCGATGCAGACACCGGGCACGCCGGGGATCGTCGCGCCCGCCGCGTTGATGCCGGGCGCGGTCAGGTGGCATTCGTACCAGATCGACGGGATGCCGTACGCCAGATGTGGGTCGTTCGCCAGCAGCGGCTTGCCCGTCGCCGTGTGTACGCCGGAGACCGCCCAGTTATTGCTGCCCGGTATGGTTGACGGCAGACCGACGACCTCGCCAAGCTGATCGTTCACCGCCTGCAAGCGCTCCCGGAAGGCGGCGTATGCGTCGGCGCTGACGACCGATTCGCCGAGCGGTTCGGTGCGATCTTCGTCGAAGAGCATCGCCGCCCACTCCTCGCCGATCGCGTCGCCGATGCGGTCGCGCAGGAGCAATTTCTCCAGAAATGCATCGAGCGTCCAGCCCATGATCTTCAGGTTGCCGATCGAGGCGGCGGCGTCCCACGGGAGCGGCAGGTAGCGCCCGAAGACGAACTCCGCGCCGGGGAACGATCCCTTGCGGGCGACGAAGGCATTGACACCGGCGGCTAAGCCGTCCAACGCGGCCTTTGTCTCCCCGGTCAAACGCGCCGCCTCGGCCTCCGCCGCGCGCCGGATGCCGACGGAGAGCATGAACTGATCGACCGGCAGCATCGACTCACCGATCACCTCGGCCAGCCGCCCAAATGTGGCGCGATGCAGGATGTCGAGTTGCCAGAGGCGGTCCTCCGCCATCGCGTAGCCGAGGCCGAACATCAGATCGGCCAGGCTATTAGCGCGGATATGCGGGATGCCCTGCCCGTCCCGCCCGATTTCGACGGGCTCGGCGAGGCCGGGGAGCGCGATCAGCCGCTCGTAGGCGCCCCGCGTGCGCCGCGACTGCAAGAGCGCCACGCCTGCGGCGAGACCGGCTGCCCCGGCGAGCATTTGCTTCTTGGTTGGCACCGTAACGCTTCCCTTTCCTCTCGCATGTCCGACCTTTTGACCGCTCCCGCGCGTAAGCGTACTGTCTCGGGCGGTGAGCGGCAAGCACAACTGCTGGCACAAACCCCTTCCCAACGGCACTACTGGTGTGCTACACTGCGTAGGGCGCGTGCATACGTACACCTTTGCACGCAATACGGCAAGTCCCCCAGCGTAATCGACGGAATAGAGGAGTTTTCCACGTGGCGGATGTCAAGTGGTTGGGCAGCACATGTTTTCGCATTAAGAGCCGCGAGGCGACCGTCCTGATGGACCCGGTCGGGCGGGAGAGCGGCCACCCGGTGCCGAAGCAGAAGGCGGACATCGTGACGCTCTCGGCGCAGAGCGGGAAGCGCGGGCTCGCCAATGTCGACGGCGACTACACGCTGATCGAGGGGCCGGGCGAGTACGAGGTGCAGGATGTCTTCCTCTCCGGCATCCGCACGCGCCGCGCGGAGGGCGCAAAGCAGGAGTTCAACACCGTTTATCTCGTGACGATGGACGAGATGATCTTTTGCCACCTCGGCAACATCACCAAGCCCCTGACCGAGGCGCAGGTTGAGGCGATGGGCGATGTCGATGTCCTCTTCGTGCCGATTGGCGGCGGCGATGGCCTGACGCCGACCGGCGCGACGGAAGTGATCGGTCAGATCGAGCCGCGTCTGGTCATCCCGATGCGCTACCGTTTCGCGGACGATGAGGGGAAGCGCGCCGTCGGCGAGTTCGCCGCCGCGCTCGGCCTCGCGGAAGTGCCGCGCGAGGACCGTCTGACGATCCGCAAGAATGCCCTGCCGGAGACGATGGGTGTCACGATACTGGATGTGTGACGAGTAGTCGGTAGCCAGTAGTTCAGTAGTCAGTGGTTCGGAGTTGCCAGTGATGGTGGGCGTCGGAATGGAGCGGTCAGAGTCTGGAGACGGCAGTCAGAGAGAATCGGGATCGGACGATTCCCATCCAACTGACTACTGACTACTGACTACTGGCTACTGAGGAGGGACAGGGTGCCGAAATTCATCTTTGTGACCGGTGGTGTCGTTTCGTCGGTTGGAAAAGGAATCGCGGTCGCATCGATTGGTCGGCTGTTGAAGAGCCGGGGTATCTCCGTCTCGATTATCAAGCTCGACCCGTATTTGAATGTTGATCCCGGCACAATGTCCCCCTATCAGCACGGCGAAGTCTTCGTCACCGACGACGGCGCGGAGACGGACCTCGACCTCGGCCACTACGAGCGGTTCATCGACGAATCACTGACGCGCGCCTCCAACGTCACGACCGGCCAGATTTACTCGACCGTCCTCGCCAAGGAGCGGCACGGCGACTATCTCGGCGGCACGGTGCAGGTCATCCCCCACGTCACCAACGAAATCAAGGCGCGCATCCATGCCGCTGCGGAGGCGCAGTCGCCGCACACGCCGGAAGTGGTGATCGCGGAAGTCGGCGGCACAGTCGGCGACATCGAGAGCCTCCCCTTCCTCGAGGCGATCCGCCAGATGCGCAAGGACGCCAGACGCGGCAATGTGCTCTATATCCACGTCACCCTGCTCCCGAAGGTGGGCGCAACGGGCGAACTCAAGACCAAGCCGACGCAGCATTCCGTCAAGGAACTGCGCTCCATCGGCATCAACCCGGACATCATCATCTGCCGCTCGGACTACCTCGTGCCCGACGAGGTGAAGGAGAAAGTCGCCCTCTTCGGCGATGTTGAGGAGCGGGCGGTCATCCCCCTGACGACGGTGGACAGCATCTATGAGGTGCCGCTCGTCCTCGAAGAGGCGGGATTGGGTCAATTCATCGTCGAGGCGCTGCAACTGCCCGCCCTGCCCGTCGATCTGACGATGTGGCGGGGGCTCGTGGAGCGGAACCGGCAGCCACGCAAGACGGTACGCGTCGCCCTCGTCGGCAAATACGTCGGACTGAAAGACTCGTACATCTCGATCGCGGAGGCGTTGCAGCACGCGGCGCTCGCGCAAGACCTCGCGATCGAGATCGACTGGGTCAACTCGGAGGAACTGGAGCAGCACGACCCGGAACCCTTCTTCCGCAATGTCTCCGGCATCGTCGTCGCGCCTGGCTTCGGGCCGCGCGGCACCGAGGGCAAGGTGATCGCCGCTCGCTACGCGCGCGAGCGCAATATCCCCTTCTTCGGCATTTGCTACGGCATGCAGATGGCGGTCGCCGAGACGGCCCGGCACCTTGCGGGCCTCGATGACGCGAACAGCGTGGAGATCGACCCGGCGACGCCGAATCCGGTCGTCCATCTGATGTCCGACCAGCGCAGCGTGGTCGATATGGGCGGCACGATGCGGCTCGGCCACTGGCCCTGCCATCTCGTCCCCGGCACACGGGCGGCGGAGGCATACGACGCGGAGTTCGTGATGGAGCGGCACCGCCACCGCTACGAGATCAACAACGACTACCGCCCGGTGCTGGCGGACCACGGCTTCATCGTTTCGGGCACCTCGCCGGACGAGCGGTTGGTGGAGATCATGGAGCGCGTCGATCACCCGTGGTTTGTCGGCGTGCAGTTCCACCCGGAATTCCTTTCGCGCCCGACACGCCCCCATCCGCTCTTTTTGGCGTTCGTCCACGCCGCCGCCACGACCCCGCGCGAGGGCACGCAGCAGGCGCTGCCAATCGAGCGCGAGATGCTCGTGGAGGCCGTCCACCACGACTAGGGGACCTCACCCCCCGGCCCCCTCTCCTTTGCTTGTTAGCAAAGGAGAGGGGAGCGGCATGATGTAGGGGCGCATAGCATCTGCCTTCCCATTCCCCTTCCCTCGAAGGGAAGGGGTCAGAAGGAAACGATAAGAGAATTAGGACGCGGTTTTCGGCAATGCCGAGCGCAGGAAATTCAGCCAATTCGTGCTCAGCACCGCTTCGCGCGCCTCGGCGGGTACGACTGACCACAACCTTATACAAGTCCGCCACCGTATCGATTTCGACAGGGCTTTCTTCAAGCCCCAATCCGCCATCTAAATCCGACCCGATGCCGACATGCTCCCAACCAACGAGCCGTGCAATATGGTTCGCATGTCGCCGCACATGCTCGTTCAGAGTGACAGCGATTGAGTGATCTTCGCTCCAGCGCGGCTCGAGAAATCCGTTATACAGAACAAGACCAATGACCCCATTCCGTTCGGCAACTGCGCGAATGATATCGTCGCTCAAATGCCGATCGGTTGGGGTCAAGGCTTGCACATTCGCATGGGACGCACACACGCGGGGAAACTTGAGATCGAGCCCTTGCCAGATCCCCGCCTCAGTGAGATGCGAAATGTCCCAGATAAAACCCAGTTCTGCCATGGACTCCAGCAGAGCAACACCCTCCGACGTCAATCCGCTCTGCTTGAACGTCCGACTTCCGCCCGCGACGCCGCTCCCGTAGGCCGTGTCTCCGAAGGTCAACCCGATCATCCGCAGGCCACGCTGCCACCATTTCGGCAAGTCACGGACGTGAACGATCGGGTCTGCGCCTTCCATAAGCAAGACGAGGCCGGGTTTGCGATCGTGCGGCCATACCTGCAAGTGATGGTCGAGGTCATGCACCGATCTGAGCAGGCGCGCCCGTCCTTGCGTGTGCCACTCCTCATACAGAGCAATCTGAGCCAGCGCCTGTGCTTCGGCTTCCTCGGGGGTATGGTACATCGCGGAGCGCGGTTCGAAATCGGCGCCGACGTCTGCTGCCAAGAACCCCGCAGTCACGGTCACAACTGCGACGGCAACCCCACCCCGTTCGAGGTCTGGAAGGGAGACGGTCGCTTGCCGCGTCGTGCGCTTTTCCACTGCCCTGATTTCCGCTGCGCTCACGGTGAGGTCACGGCCGAACAGCGTCACATTTTCTGCAAGATCGAGATGCGAATCGACGATGGGCAGCGGATTCATGGCTGATCGTTCCATACACGCTCCGTAATTGACCAACAGGTCTGGAGTACAATGTCCCGGTTCGCGTGCAGGAGAGCGCGAACGTTGCGACCTCTTGCTGTCTCAATTCGCAGTATAAGTGGTAGTAATGAGGGTCGCCAGTGGCGGCGACGTCGATAGGAAAAATCGCTGTTGCGCGGCGCGGTGACGCCTGCTATACTGCTGCCGCTTTCAGGCGATGCGCCTGGAGAGGGGAGAGAGGGTGATGGACCAGAATCAGCTTCGTCTCCTGGCGGTTGCGTCCCAACTCGGGTTCGGAATCGCGGGGCCGTTGATCGTCTTTATCGTTGGCGGCATCTTTCTGGATAAGAAAGTGGGCACGTCACCGCTCTTTCTGCTCATCGGCGTCGTTTTCGGCATGATTGGCGCGGGGTATGCGATTTTTGACTTGGTGAAAAAGCTGCCATCAGGCCCCACGCCGCCGAAGCGGCCGGGCGGGCCGGCATAAGAAGCGTCCAGGCGGCCTGCCCAACGGTGTGCAGGGCGTGAACCGAGCAAAGGAGCACGGATGGGCACACTGTTCGCGATCAACATTCCGCGTGTCAGCCTCCCCGCCGAGGAACTGTTCAAAATCGGCCCGTTGGAGATCACGAACTCCAACCTGACGATGATGGTCGTCATGGCGGCGATCGTCCTCTTCTTCGTCGTCGTCGTGCGCAAACTCTCTATCATCCCCGGTCGGCGGCAAGCGCTGGCGGAACTCGCGGTGGACGGGCTGCTCGGCTTCACCGTCTCGACGGCAGGCAGCCGCTCCCTCGGTCGGAAGATCTTCCCCCTCGCGGCAACGCTCTTCATCTTCATCCTCTGCGCCAACTATTCCGGCCTCTTGCCGGGTGTCGGCAGCATCTACATCAAGCGCGATGTGCCCGTCGCGGCATCTTCAGTCACGGATCTCAAACCAGCTGAAAAAGCTCGGTTCGTGCAGACCAACCCGGACGGCTCCGGCGTTCTCCAGAATGAAGAAGTGCCGATCTTCCGCTCCCCGAACGCCGACCTCAATATGACGCTGGCGATGGCCTTGATCGTCGTCGTGCTCGTGCAATATCTCGGTATCCGGGCGCACGGGCCGGGTGGGTATATCAAGGAATTGTTCACCCCGGCATTCCTCGGCCCAATTCACATCATCGGTGAACTCTCCCGCATCGTCTCGCTCGCCTTCCGGTTGTTCGGCAACATTTTCGGCGGCGAAGTGCTCGTCACGATGATGTATGCCCTGACCTTCGTCCTCATCCCGACGGTCTTCCTCGGCCTGGAACTCTTCTTCGGCCTGATTCAGGCGCTCGTCTTCACCATCCTGACGATCATCTACATTCAGCTCGCCGTTGGCGGTCACGGCGATTCGCACGGCGAGGAGCAGCACGAGGACCCCGTGCTCGAAGCGGCTGCGGATCACATGCCGTTCTGAGCACATTCATTGGGGACAGACCGGCGGTGGGCTCACCATCGCCGGAGCCAATACATCGGATACAGGCAGGTGGCAACGGAGCCACCGCCGGTTGGTACACCAAGGAGGGGTAGACTCGTGGCATTTGATGTAGACGCGGCAAAGCGACTCGGCGCAGGTATCTCGATCGGTGTGGGCGCGCTCGGCCCAGGCATCGGCATCGGTATTGCGGCCATGGGCGCGACCCAGGCCGTCGCCCGCAACCCGGAAGCGGTCGCGGACATCCGGACGACCTTCATCATCGGTATCGGTCTGGCGGAAGCGTGCGCGATCTATGCGTTCGTCGTCGCGCTCATCCTGCTCTTCGTCTAAAGGCAGTGCTGCTGGATGGTGACGGCCTCGCGCCGCGCCATCCGGTGTCGCCTATGACGAATAGCGAACGCGGAAGCGAGTACCACGCATGAGTGGATTAGGAATTCGAGTCCCTGATCTGATCTTTCAGATTATCGCCTTCATCTTGCTCGTCTGGCTGCTCAACCGCTACGCCTTCAAGCCGATTTTGAAGGTGCTCGACGAGCG
>JBPCMC010000131.1:0-31898 GCA_051002645.1 Thermomicrobiales bacterium | reverse complement strand
CGAACCACACGATCCAGAGCGTTGCCGTGACCGGTACCACCGGTACCGCCCCGGTCAACGTCATCACCTATCCGATGGCGATCCCCTCGGCGGCCGCGAAGATTTACAACTCCGCGCTGACGAAGGGGATGGGCAAGTCCACGGAGACCTTCACGACGCAGCTGGCCGTCCCGGCGGACGCCGCCGCAGGCAGCTACACCGCGACAATGACGGTTTCGATCGTCGCGGGCCCGTAATCTTCTCTCATCGGGTACGGCGAACGCCCGCTTCACTGAGAGGTGGGCGGGCGTTCGCTCTCTCTGGACTCTTTTTTCCTTGTACGACGGATTCGGATCAACCAGACACGGAGGGCTAGGGCAATGGGCAATCGTGGCAACGGGCGAAGAGGTCCACTCCTCGCGATCATCGTGCCATTCATGCTGCTTCTCGGGCTGATGATCAGCGTCTCGGCGGTCCGCGCGGATGACGCGGCGCCCCAGTTCGGCATCCGCCCCGCCAATCCCACCCCCGAGACCTCCACCGGCGGCTACTTCACCCTCAAAGCGCAGGCGGGCGAGACGCTCAAGGACTCTGTCCTCGTCGCCAACCCCGGCACGGTGCCGGTCACACTCCTCCTCTACGCCGTCGATGCGACCTCCGGACAGAACGGCGGCGCCGTCTACCTGAACAACGACGACCCGCGCAAGGATGTCGGCTCCTGGATCACCCTCGAACAGACCACCGTCGATGTCCCACCGCAGAAGCAGACGACGGTCAACTTCACGATGAATCTGCCGAAGGAGACCCGCTCCGGGCAGCACCTCGGCGGCATCGTGGCGCAGCTCGTCCAGGGCGGCAACGCCACCGCGCTCGCTCCGGGCCAGCAGAGCGCCGGCTTCGGCATCACGACTGTCACCCGCGCGCTGACCGCCATGCTCGTCGATGTCGGCGGGCAGCCCAGCGCCCCCTCATTGAAAATTACCGGCGCGCAGATCGCCGAAGTGGACGGCCTGCCGACGCTGACGCTCTCGATCCAGAACGACGGCAATGCGCTCGTCAAGCCCCAGGGCGCCGTCACGGTCCTTGACGCCGCCGGCAAGACGGTGATGAGCAATCCGCTCGCCCTCGACACCCTCGTGCCGCAGTCGACGATCGCCTACCCGGTGCAGGCGGACCCGCCGACCACGCCGGGCACCTACAAGGTCCACGCCACCCTCGACTTCGGCGGCAGCGCGCCGACCGTCTTCGACGGGCCGATCACCGTCACCGCCAAACCGACCGCCACCCCGGTCGTCAGTGGCCGGGCGCGCGCCACGCCGCAGGCGAACGCTCCTGTGGCGAACGCTCCCAGCGCGGGCGCGGTGATCACCAATGCCGACACAGCGACGGGCGGCTCCTCCCCGCTCATCCCGATCCTCGGCGGCGTGATCGGCGTGTTCGCAATCCTCACTGTCGGGCTGGGCGTCTTCATTGCCCGCTCGCGCAAGCAGCAGCCGCGCTAAGCACGATCACGGATTCCTCGGTCGGGGCGCACCATGCAGGCGGCGCCCCCTGCCGATCCACTAGGTAGCGGGAAGCGAGAGACGGATGGACGCCAACCGGCCGACAGCAAGCGCGATAGGAAAGACCTGGAACCGGGCGACCCGGCTGTGGGCCGTCGCGATACTGCTCGCCGGTTTTGCCCTCGCACTGGGGCCCGCTGCTGTAGTTCGTGCCGCTGCACCGACAGTTATCTCTGTCAGCCCGGCCTCCGGCCCCATCGCGGGCGGCACCGCCATCACGATCACCGGCACGAACCTCACCGGCGCCACGGTCGTCAAGTTCGGCAGTACGGCGGCGACCAATGTGGTCGTCGTCAACGCCACCTCGATCACCGCGACCACCCCGGCCGGCACGGCGGGCGCCGTCGCCGTCGCTGTCACGACGGCGGGCGGCACTGGCTCCATGACAAGCGGCTTCACCTATCTCAACGCCCCCTCGGTGACGGGTGGTAGCCCAACATCGGGGCCGACGACAGGTGGCACGAGCGTCACAATCACCGGTACCGGCCTGGCGAACGCGAGCGTGAAGTTGGGCGGCACGGCCGCCATCGTCACCGCGAACACCGATACCTCCCTGACCGTCATCTCGCCCGCCCACGCCGCCGGTGTGGTCGACGCAGTCATCACGACGCCGGGCGGATCGTTCACCGCCGCCGCGAGCTACACCTATACCGCAATCGCCGCTCCCACCGTTACGAGCGTCAGCCCGTCATCCGGCCCCGTTGCGGGCGGCACAAGCGTGACGATCACTGGTACGGGCTTCACGGGCGCCACCGCCGTCAAGTTCGGCAGCACAGCGGCGACCGGCGTCACTGTCGTCAGCAGCACGTCGATCACGGCCACCACCCCGGCAGGCACGGCGGGAGCCGTCGCCGTTGCCGTCACGACGGCGGTCGGCACCGGCTCCCTGGCTAGCGGCTACACCTACGTCACCTCAGCCCCGACTGTGACGGGCGTCAGCCCATCGTCCGGCCCGATCGCGGGCGGCACCGCCGTGACGGTCACCGGCACGAATCTGACTGGCGCGACCGCCGTCAAGTTCGATGGCATTGCCGCCACCGGCATCACTGTCGTCAGCGCCACTTCGATCACCGCGACGACGCCTGCCGACGCCTCCGGCCCCGCCGATGTCGCCGTCACGACGGCGGGCGGCACGGGGACGCTCACCGGTGGCTACACCTATTTCGGTACGCTGGCGATCACCGCTGCCCCTAGCAACTTCTCCTACAGCGCGAACTTGACCGGGGATGTCCTGCCACTTACCTCGTCCTTCGCCGTCGGCGTGGACGCGGCCAGCACCAGCGCGGGGTGGAACTTGCAGGCAAGTATCGGCACCTTGACCGATGCGGGCAGCGACACGATCCCCGCCAGCGCCCACACGATCCGCAGCGCTGCGGTCACCGGCGTCACGGGCACTGCGCCGACGAACGGCATCGCCTATCCACTCGCGATCCCGACCGCCAGCGGGAAGATTTACGACGCGGCGGCGGGCACAGGTACGGGTCAGGCGACGGTAACGTTCAACACCCAACTGGCGGTGCCCGCCGCCGCCGCCGCCGGCACCTATACCGCAACGCTCACCGTCACTATCACTGCCGGCCCATAGCCTCTATCATCGCTGCGAAACGCCCGCACATCGAAGGGAGACTGACTCCTTTGATCTCTTTCACGCCGCGACTCCGCAGTAGTTCGATATCGCCTATTCTTTCTATCGTTCGTCGCAATTTGCAGATTATCCAGAGTCCAAAACTAGGCCGTACTATTACCTCTCCAAGTACGTTATAGAGAGTGAAGGGTGGTCGCTTTTATGACAATCTCGTAGGAATCCAACCGATTCGTCGTATCGATGGTAGTATTGGGGCAACACGAAACTTACGGTGACTCGGGCAATGTCCCGCCGCACGATTGACCGCCAACGCGGACACCGTGATGGCCCCGCAACCCCAGGAATGGAGAGTGAGGAACGGAAATGGAAATGCGAGGCCTCGACAACGTGCCAGGGAACGACGAGGCGAATGATTCGGTCGTCGATCCTCCCAAAACGCAATCGCTCGAACACACCGATCGGGCGGCGCTCGTCCCGCAGGAAGGATCGGCGGACGAACGCACCGAACTCTACACGCGGCTGCGCACGATCATCGACACCGCGACGGCGTCGATCCGTACGCTGAAGGAAGAGAACGCGTCGCTTGCCACGCAGAATACGGCGATGTCGGAACGAATCGGCACCCTCGAATACCGCATTCGTGCCGTCACGGCGGACCTCGCCAATGATGAACTGGCGCTCCGCCAGTCCGCCGATGTGCTCGAACGGGTGCTGCAGAGCCCGCCGACCGCCGCCACGCAGGAATCCGACGCGTCCCCGACGCCGCTCCACGCCAGTGAGCCCGAGCGCGCGCCGCAGGCGGTGGATCCGTCGGCGGAGACCGGGCCGATTGAGATGGCTCCCACAGAAGAGATGCCGGAGGCAATGGTGGAGCAGCCAACGACCGACGAGCCCACCGTCGCGGACGAATCCATCGTCGCGGACGAGCCCGAAACACCCGCCGCACCGACCGCCAGTTACGGTGGTGGCATGGCGGAGCCATCCGTGCCCGCCGCACGCGCCGTGTCGCACGAGGAAGGCTCCTATACGCTGATCGCCTACCCGTTCGTCCGCTTCTCGGACCTCGGCCAGTTCCAAGCGGCGTTGCAGAAGCTGGCGGGCGTGCATGATGTGCAGGTACGCCGCTTCGCGCAGGGGACGCTTGAGATGCGTATCGGCTACACCGGCACGACCGACCTGGCGACGACCCTCCGCACCCTCGCGACCGAAGTCGAGGATGTGCAGGAAGAGGAGCCCAATCGCCTGCGCGTCCGCCTGCGCACCAGCCAGGATGCATAGCGGTACACATGCATCGGGTCAATCGTCAGCCTGAGAGGTGAAAGCGGAGATGGCAAAGGCAGCATCGAAAGGGACGAAGCAATCGCGGGGGGCCAAGCGCGAGCCCCGCGCGCGGACGCCGTTCACATCGTCAGACGCCGCCGTCTGCGCGCTGCTCCTCCTCACGGGGGCGGGCGTCGCCACGGAAGCGATCCAACTGAGCGGCAATGTGCGGCTGCTGATGCTCGGCGCGACCGCGCTCGCGCTCCTGATGGGCTTCTGGCGCCCCCGGATGTGGCTCGCCATCCCGGCAATCATTATCATCGCGGGCGGCGCGGCTGCCGGCGCCGTCGCGGTGAAGACGGACGAGACGGCCCTCCTATGGATTATTGCGAGCGCGGCGATGGCGGCGGCGCTCGGCTTCCTCGCCATCTGGGTGAGCGTTCTGCTCCGCACTGTCGTTCGCCGCATGCGCGAGAACCGGCGCGTGATCGACGCCCTGACGCAAATCGACCCCGCCACCGGCGTCTTCCGGCCGAACGCGGGCCGGGACCGCCTACGCGCCGAAGTGACGCGCGCCGTCCGCTATCGGCGCCCCTTCAGCCTGCTCGTCGGCAAAGCGCGCAACTGGGAGACCGAGGTCGAGCATCGCGGCATGAGCACGGCGCGGGAGGTCTACGCGGAGACCTTGCGCACGGCGACGACGGTGCTGCGCAACAACGACGTCATCGCGAGCGAGCCCGATTACTCCTTCATCGTCATCCTGCCGGAAACGACCGCCGAGGGGGGCGAATACGCCGCCCAGCATATCCAGGAGGCGGTGCAGGGCCTATTGGAAGTGCGCTTCGGCCTCGTGCAGTGCCCCGAAGATGGCGAGACCGAGGACGCCCTACTGCGCGAAGCCCATCAGGCGCTCGCCTTCGCCGAGATGGCGAACCTCCCCATTGTCAGTCGCCGCGCCCTAATCGCGGACGGAACTTAAAGGGTAGCCTCACCCCGTCCCGTTCGTCTTGCGGGAGACACTGAGGATCGCTTCGAGGTCATCGAGCGCTCTGGCGAGCAATTGATCCTCCACGCTGTCGCCGTTCGCGTGAGACGACGCGACAACGGTGGGCGCGGATGCCGGGGTGGATGCCGACGGGGCAGCGACCGGCTTCGGCTCCGGCTCCGGTGGCGGCGGAGGTGATGCGGTCGCCATCGCCGCCTTCTCTTCGGCAGCCGGCACGGATGCGGCGAGGTCCGTGGTCTCCGGGTCGGTGTCGGGCGACTTGTGCGCGGCGATATGCGTCGCCTGGCTGAGGAGATGCTCCGCGAGCGATTCCAGGTCCGCGATGGCCTTCAGCCGCCGCTCGCGGAGCGTGGCAATCTCCGCCTCGTAACGCTCACGCGCCTCCCGCATCTCCGTCTCGTGACGTTGCCGCTCCTCGGTTAGTGCCTGACGTACCGCCGCGACTTCCTCGCGCGCCGCCGCCTCGGCCTTTTCGACTTCCAGTCGCGTCTGCTCGCGGATCGTCTGCGCCTCCGTCCAGGCGTCAACGACGAAGCGAAGCGCCTCCTCGCGCACCAACTCGGGGCGATTGGCGATCTCGGCGTTCTCCCGCTCCAACCGCTCGACCTGCTCCCGCAGCGTGGCGGCGGACTGCTTCGCTTCATCGCGCTGTGTGGTCAGGTGGGCGAGCCGGACTTCCAATTCTCGCATTGTGGTGCGCAGTTCCACCTGTGTGCGCTCACACTCTGCTGCCATCTGCGCGACAGCCTCCGGCGGCACGCCCCAGATGCGCCGACGGCGCAGTAGCGCTTCATATTCCGGCCCTGGCATCGCTCACCCCCGATCACGACGGCCGCACCGACCTCCCGACGCATATCGCTGACCGCGAAGCGCGGCATGAACCCGATGCCGATCCTACGCGCACAGTGTAGGTTATCTGCCAGTCTAGTCCATTGCCTTGATTTTCGCAACTGGTTTCTCTTGTACGTGTATTGCGTACGTACACACTTCGGTTCGTTCCCCCGAATACGATGAGGGCCAGCAACCGTCTGGCAGTTATGGTACCGTTCTTTGAGCGGCATCGCCTGTATAATGCGACCGACTGCGGCTGTCGGTATTCTCTCTACCAATATCTGGCTATTTTCGTCAAGATACACTACCATTACAGTCGGGCAATCGACGGATGGTGGAGGGCTGCACATGGGGATGAAAGCATTTGGTGACACGATCCGATCGGCGCGTATCAAGGCGGGCGTGAGCCAGAAGATGCTCGCCGACCGGATCGGGCTGTCGCGCGAGTCGATTTCGAACTACGAACGCGGCGAGGTGCAGGTCATCTCCCCCGCCCTCCTCGACGCCTTCGCCGCGACGCTGGGGCTGGATGCGCGTGAGCTGGCGCGCACCGCCGGGTATCTGAACCCCGGTAGCGATCCCGCGAGCGACCGATACCCGGCGAGCGGCGGCATGAAGACTGCCCTCATCACGGGCATCACGGGGCAGGATGGCACCTATCTCGCCGAGTTGCTCATCACTAAAGGGTACAAGGTCTACGGCATGGTGCGCGGGCAGCACAACCCGAAGCAGGAGCTCGTACAGCAGATGATCCCCGCGCTCGAGTTCGTCGACGGCGATCTGCTCGACCAATCCTCGCTCGTCGCCGCGCTGGAGATCACGCAGCCGGACGAGGTCTACAACCTCGGCGCGATCAGTTTCGTACCGCTCTCCTGGAAACAGCCTGTCCTGACGGGCGAAGTGACTGGCCTCGGCGTCGTGCGGATGCTCGAGGCGATCCGCCAGGCGAACCCGCGCATCCGCTTCTATCAGGCATCGTCCAGCGAGATGTTCGGCAAGGTGCGCGAGACGCCGCAGACCGAGATGACCCCCTTCGCTCCCCGCTCTCCCTATGGCTTCGCGAAGGTCTACGGCCATTACGCCACCATCAATTACCGTGAGAGCTACGGTCTCTTCGCGTGCAGCGGCATCCTCTTCAACCACGAGAGTCCGCGGCGCGGGTTGGAGTTCTCGACGCGGAAGATCACACATGGCGTGGCGCGCATCGTCGCGGGGAAGCAGCACGAGCTCGCGCTAGGTGATCTCCGCCCGCAGCGCGATTGGGGATTCGCGGGGGACTACGTGCGCGCGATGTGGGCGATGCTCCAGCAGGACGAGCCGGACGATTACGTGATCGCGACGGGTGAGACGCACAGCGTCGAGGAATTCGCCGAGCGCGCCTTCGCGGAGGCCGGGCTGGACTGGCACGACTACGTCCGCTCGGACCCGAAGTTCTACCGCCCCGCCGAGGTGAACCTGCTGATCGGCAAGGCGGAGAAGGCGGAGCGCGTCCTTAACTGGGAGCCGACGGTGGACTTCCCGACCCTCGTGCGCATGATGGTCCGAGGAGACCTGGAAAAAGAGGGCGCCGTCGCGGATTAGGGCATTCGTGGTCCCTGCCGTGCCAAGTGAGGCCGGAAATGGGCAAGGAAACGCGTAGTGTAGTATCCTTGCCGTGGGGTTCTGAGTGTAGGGAAGGGTCGCCGCGTATGCAGCGCCAGCGTATTGTCGCCATCGTACCCGCATACAACGAGGCAGCGTCGCTGCCACACGTCGTGCGGGATTTGCGCGGCGGGCCGGTGCCGGTGGACATCGTCGTCATCGACGACGGCTCGAAGGACGATACCTCCGCAGTCGCGCGGCAACTCGGCGTGGCGGTGGTGACGCTCCCCGTCAATCTCGGCATCGGCGGGGCGCATCAGACCGGATTCCAGTACGCCGTCGAATGGGGATATGACATCGCCGTGCAGTTTGACGGGGACGGACAGCACCTCGCCGGCGAGATTCCGGTGCTGCTCGGCCCGATCGAGCGCGGCGTCGCGGATGTCGTCGTCGGGTCGCGCTTCGCAATCAAGGGACACGGCTACCGAGGGGCGCGCAGCCGCCGGGCGGGCAGCATCATGCTCTCCCGCCTCATTCGCCTCCTGAGCGGTCATGTCTACACGGACGTCACGTCCGGGTTCCGCGCCCTCAATGCCCGCGCGCTGCATGTCGCGGCAGCGGATTACCCGCAAGACTTCCCGGAACCAGAGAGCCTCCTCACCTTCCGGCGCTACGACCTGCGCGTCAGCGAGGTGTACTCCGCCATGCAGGGCCGCGTCGGCGGCGTCTCCTCCATTAATCTCTGGCGCTCCGTGTACTACATGGTCAAGGTGACGCTCGCCCTCTGCATCGAGCGGCTACGCGCGCCGCTCCGGGGTGTCTGATGAGCCGGGTCGATCTCGTCGCGATCGTCGCGTCCGCCCTCCTGCTCGGCTACATTGTCGAGTCTGTGCGGCGGCGGCGTCTGCGCGAGGAATACTCGATCCTCTGGCTCGCGACGGCGACGATCATCCTGCTCCTCGCGCTGATCCGCCCCGCGCTCGATATCCTCGCCCGCGCGCTGGGCATCTACTCGCCCGTCAATGCCCTCTTCGTTGTCGGCTTCGCCTTCACGACGATTATCCTCCTCCATTTCTCCGCCATCATTTCGCGGCTCTCGCGCGAGAACCGGGAATTGGCGCAGCGCTATGCCTTGCTCGTCCATCGATTGGAGAAAAAGGATGCGACCGAGCGCGATCAAGAAGCCGAGGAGTCGCCGAAACGCATCTGGACGTGATCTGCGGCGGCGACGTTCGGCAGGCTGAAGCCCGCCACCACCAATACAGAGCCACCTGCACCTGGGCGCTGCGGTTTGCTTCACGACAGTGCCGAGAGTACAATGCGGCGCGCTTGGCCCGGAAGGATGCGCGGGCCGATGGGCGGTATACAAGGCAGTGAGGGTAATTGGGTATGAAGGCTGTCATCCTTGCAGGCGGGATGGGGACGCGCCTCGCGGAAGAGACCGACATACGCCCGAAACCGATGGTCGAGATCGGTGGACACCCGATCCTTTGGCACATCATGAAGCACTTCGGCCACTATGATTTCAACGAATTCTATATCGCGCTCGGCTACAAGGGCGCCCTCATCAAACGATATTTCCTCGATTACTATGCGCTCAACAGCAGCATGACGATCTCGCTCAAGTCCGGCAAGGTCGAGGTCATCGATGGCGAGCGCGAGGACTGGACCGTCCATCTCGTCGATACCGGCATCGCGACGAACACTGGCGGGCGCGTCAAGCGGCTCGAGCCGTGGCTGCGCGACGGGACATTCATGGTGACCTACGGCGATGGTGTCTGCAATGTGAACCTGCACGACGTGATCAAATTCCATCGCGCGCACGGGCGCATCGCCACCATCACGGCCGTCCGCCCCGCGTCCCGCTTCGGTGGCCTCGTCTTCGACGGCAATCTCGTCAGCGAGTTCACGGAGAAGCCGCAAATCGGCGAGGGATGGGTTAACGGCGGCTTCATCGTCCTCGAACCGGCGATCTTCGATTACCTCGACGACGACACCGATAGCCTGGAAGCGAAAGCGCTGGAACAGCTTGCGGCGGACGGTCAGCTTGTCGCCTACCGGCACGAGGGGTTCTGGCAGTGCATGGATACCCTGCGCGAGAAGCGGCTGCTGGAATCGTACTGGGAGTCCGGGGATGCACCGTGGCACATATGGTAGGCGCGGCAGACTTCTGGGCGGCGCGACGCGTCTTCGTCACCGGCGCGACCGGCATCGTCGGCGGCTGGCTCGCCAAGGATTTGCTCGCGGCGGGCGCGCATGTCGTCGCCCTCGTGCGCGACGCCGACCCGCAGTCCGAGTTTTACCGTTCCGGCGATTACCGGCGCACCGCCATCGTGCAGGGGCGGCTGGAGGAGTTCTGGACGCTCGAACGGGCAATCAACGAGCACGAAATCGACACCGTCTTCCATCTCGCGGCGCAGCCGATCGTCGGCGCGGCCCATCGCGCGCCCTTGCAGACCTTCGAGGCGAATATCCGCGGCACCTATAACCTGCTCGAAGCGTGCCGACAGCACGCCACGCTCGTGAAGCGGGTGATCGTCGCCTCCAGCGACAAGGCGTACGGCACGCAGCCCACCCTGCCGTATACGGAGGGGATGCCGCTGCAAGGGCGGCACCCGTACGAGGTCTCGAAGAGCTGCACAGACCTGATCGCCCAGAGTTACCACGCAACGTACGCCTTGCCTGTCGCCATCGCGCGGTGCGGCAACATCTATGGCGGCGGCGACCTCAACTGGAGTCGAATCGTCCCCGAGACCGTGCGCGCCTGCCTCAACGGCCTCCGTCCGGTTATCCGCAGCGACGGGACGTTTGTGCGGGATTACCTCTACGTGAAAGACGTCAGCCAGGCATATCTGCGCCTCGCGGAACGGCTGGATGATCCGCATGTGCGGGGCGAGGCGTTCAACTTCAGCCCCGAGCAGGCGGTGACCGTGCTTGAACTCGTCGCGCGCATCCAGCGGCTGATGGGGTGCTCCCACCTCACGCCGGATGTCCGCAACACCGCGCAGGGAGAGATCCACTCCCAATACCTCGACGCGACGAAGGCGAAACAGCTGCTCGGCTGGCAACCGGCGTACGCGCTGGACGAAGGATTGGCAGAGACGATTGCGTGGTACACGCAGTACCTCGACTATCAGCAAGCGCGAGAAACGGCGGTAGCGGAACCACGATGACGACCGAAACGACCTGCCGCTCCTGCGGCGGTAGCAACCTCCAGACAATCCTCTCGCTCGGTAGGACGCCGCTCGCCAATTCGCTGTTGACGGGGGCGGAACTGGCCGCGCCGGAGCCCACGTATCCGCTGGACCTCGTCTTCTGCGCCGATTGCACCCTCGTGCAGATCACCGAGACGGTGCCGCCGGAGGTACTCTTCCGCGATTACCTCTACTTCTCGTCGTTCTCCGATACGATGCTCGCGCACGCCGAGGCGCTCACCGGGCGCCTGATCGCAAACCGCCGTCTGGGCGGCGCGAGCCTCGCTGTCGAGATCGCCAGCAATGACGGCTACCTGCTCCAGTATTATCGGCGGGCGGGCGTTCCGGTGCTCGGCATCGAACCGGCCCGCAACATCGCGCAGATCGCCGAGGAGCACGGCATCCCGACCATCGCGGAGTTCTTCAACGCGGCCGTCGCGACGCGGCTGGCAGCGACCGGGCGGCGCGCGGATGTCATGCACGCGAACAATGTGCTCGCCCATGTAGCGGACCTCAACGGTGTCGTGGAGGGGATCAGCATTCTCCTCAAGGAGGACGGCGTCGCGGTGATCGAGACGCCATACGTCAAGGAGATGATCGACCACGGCGAGTTCGATACGATCTACCACGAGCACCTCTGCTACTACTCACTCACCGCGCTCGATCACCTCTTCCACCGCCACGGTCTGGCGATTGTCGATGTCGAGCGACTGGCGATCCACGGCGGATCGCTGCGCGTCTTCGCCGCCAGGCAGGGTGAGCCGACCGAGGCGGTGCGCCACCTGCTGACCGAGGAGGCGGGGTGGGGCGTGGCGCAGTTCGGCTGCTACGGCGGATTTGGCGAGAAGATCGCCCAGTTGCGTAGCGATCTGCGCGACCTGCTCGAACGGCTGAAGGGCGACGGGCGACACATCGCCGTCTACGGCGCGTCCGCGAAGGGGAGTACGCTGCTCAATTACTTCGGCATTGGCCGGGAAACCCTCGATTTCGTCGTCGATCGCAGCACGGCGAAGCAGGGGCGATACACGCCGGGGACGCATCTGCCGATCTATCCGCCGGAGCATCTGTTGGCGGCGATGCCGGACTTCGTCCTCCTGCTCACCTGGAACTTCGCGGACGAAATCCTCGCGCAGCAGGCGGCATATCGCGAGCGAGGCGGGAAGTTCATCATCCCCATCCCGGACCTGCGGATCGTTTGAGCCACATACGCGGATCGGAGTCATCAATGCTATTCACGGAGACCGAGATTCGGGGCGCGTTCATCCTCGACGCCGAGCAAATCGCGGACGAGCGCGGCTTCTTCGCCCGCTCGTGGGCGCGGGATGAGTTCGAGGCGCATGGGCTGAACCCGACCCTCGCGCAATGCAACCTCTCGTACAATCACCGCGCGGGCACGGTGCGGGGGATGCACTGGCAGGCCGCCCCGCATGCGGAGACGAAACTGGTACGCTGCACGCGGGGTAGCCTCTACGATGTAATCGTCGATCTCCGGCCGGATTCACCCACGTATCTCCGCTGGGTCGGGGTGGAACTGACGGCGGAAAATGGCCGCGCGCTCTACATCCCCGAAGGGTGCGGCCACGGCTTCCAGACACAGGAGGACGCCACCGAAGTCTTCTATATGATTACGGAATACTATGCCCCGGACGCCGCCCGTGGCATGCGCTGGAACGACCCGGCGATCAACGTGACGTGGCCGCTGGAGGTGACGGTGATCTCCGAGCGGGACGCGAATTATCCACCCATCGAGGTAACGGAGTGATTACAATCGCTGACACAGCAGTGGTTTCCAAGCTCGCCGACATCGAAGATTCCGTACGGGGTACGCGTATCATCATCGAAGACGGGGTGCGGATCGATGCGTTCGTCAAGATCAAACCCGTCGGGGGTGTCGGCGATGTACGGATCGGAAAAAACAGTTACATCAACTCCGGCTGCGTCATCTATTCCGGTAATGGCGTCACCATCGGCGAGCATGTGCTCATCGCTGCGAACTGCACCGTTGCCGCAGTGAACCATGCGTTTCGCGAAAAGGGGAAGACGATTATGGAGCAGCGATTCGCGCCAAGTCGCGGGGGGATCATTATCGAAGATGATGTGTGGATTGGCGCGAATACGGTGCTGCTTGACGGGGCCGTCCTCCGCCAGGGCTGCGTCGTGGGAGCAAACTCCCTCGTCAACGCCGAATTGGCGCCATATTCCATCAACGTTGGTTCGCCGGTGACATGCGTGGGATACCGGGAATGACGTTTACGGTTCTCGGCGCATCGGGGTTCATCGGCTCGCGGATTGTTCGAGCATTCGATGAACACGCCCTCCCCTATCGGGCGCCCAAGCGAGAAGACGATCTTCGCGGACTGCCTCTCGGTCATGTGTTGTACTGTATCGGGTTGACAGCGGACTTCCGGCGGCGGCCATATGACACCGTGCGTGCCCACGTCTGCCATCTGCTCTCTCTCGTTGAGAGCGCGGACGTTGAATCGCTCCTCTACCTTTCGACGACGCGACTCTATGGCAAGGTCGGCAGCACTCGTGAAGATGTGTCATTGGTCGTCAATCCGCAGGACCCAGGCGACCTCTACAATATCTCGAAACTGATGGGCGAATCGATCTGCCTTGCAACGGACCGTCCGACTATTCGAATTGCCCGGCTCTCCAACGTCTATGGCGACGACTTTTCCTCCGAGAACTTCCTTTCGTCCGTCGTTGGCGACGCGATCACGAAGGGGCACGTTACGCTGCACACATCTCAAGCGTCCGCGAAAGACTACATCAGCATCGATGATGTCGTGCAGTTGCTGCCACGTATCGCTCGTGAGGGCCGACAACGGATTTACAATGTCGCGAGCGGGATGAACACCACGAACGCGGAGATACTGGACGTCGTTCGGCAGCAGACAGGATGTAGCGTCGAATGGTCCGAAGATGCTGAAACGATCGCCTTTCCGCCGATTAATATTGACCGGATACGTGATGAATTCGATCATGCGCCGTCATCCATCGTCAATTCATTGGGCGACCTGATCGGCGCATACCAGAGAGAGAGCCGTTCATGATTAAAATAGATACCGAAAATCATCAGGTCATTGTGGAGAGCCGGGATGGCGAAACGATCTATGCGATGAACTCACTGGAAGCCTTCGCAATCGTTTCCGCTGCCTGGCTGCAGTGCGGATGGGATACAAAGTACGTCTACACCTTCAGTTGGATGGGGCGCCCGATTATCCAACTCCCCGATGATATGATCCGCATGCAGGAAGCGATCTACGCGATCAAGCCCGACGTCATCATCGAAACCGGCATCGCGCATGGCGGCTCGCTCATCTATTACGCGAGCCTCTGCAAAGCGATGGAACGTGGACGGGTGATCGGTGTGGACATCGAGATCCGGCCACATAATCGGGCAGCAATTGAGGCGCACGAACTCTCTCCCTCCATCACGCTCGTCGAGGGAAGCTCGACGGCGGCGGAGATCGTCGGCGCCGTTACATCCCTCGTCAAAGACGAGGAGACGGTGCTCGTGATCCTTGATTCCAATCACTCGAAGCAGCACGTCCTCGACGAATTGAATGCCTACGCCCCTCTCGTCACTCCCGGCTCGTATATCGTCGCGACGGACGGTATCATGAAGGACCTCGTCGGCGCGCCGCGTTCGCAACCGGACTGGGCCGAGAATAACCCCTACACCGCCGCGTCCATCTTCCTCGCCGAACACCCGGAATTTACCCGCGAGCAACCGCCGTGGCCGTTCAACGAGAGCAACGGTCTGACGGAGAATGTGACCTACTGGCCGGGTGCGTGGCTCTACAGGAAGCCTTGAACGTGCTCGGTAGCGGGGCCAATACCGCATCGGCCTCGCCGAAGGTCTCGCGCAATATCGCGGCAAACTTCATTGGCACGCTTTGGACCGCGCTGATGGGGTTCGGGCTCATCTCCGTGTATGTCCGGCTGATGGGGATCGAGGCGTATGGCCTCGTCGGCATCCTCACGACGCTGCAAGCCGCCTTCACGCTGCTCGACCTCGGCCTGAGCACCGCGACAAATCGGGAACTCGCCCGCCTTTCCGTGCGCACACAGTACATCGTGGAGGCGCGCGATCTTGTGCGTACGATGGAGGCGGTCTATTGGGCGATTGCGGGGATCATCGCGATCATCGTCACCGCAGCCGCGCCCTTTCTCGCTCACCACTGGATTCGCGCCCAAACACTCTCCGCCGGGACGGTGCGGCAAGCGTTCCTCATCATGGGCATCATTCTCGCCTGCCAATTCCCCTTCGCGCTCTATTCCGGCGGGTTGATTGGCTTGCAGCGGCAAGTGCTCCTGAACGCGATCACCGTCGCCGCAGTCACCGTCCGCAGTGTTGGCGCGGTGCTGCTTCTCGCCTTCATTTCGCGGACGATTCAGGCGTTCTTCCTCTGGCAATTGGTCGCGACCGTGCTGCAGACAGGTGCGACGGCATTCTTCCTCTGGCGCAGCCTCTCCGACGCGGCGACTCGGCCCCGGTTCCGCCACGCGATCATTCGCCGTCTCTGGCGCTTCGCCGCCGGCATGATGGGGATCTCATTCTTCACGCTGCTCCTGACACAGGTCGATAAGGTGATCCTCAGCCGTCTGCTCACGCTGGAGAAATTCGGCTATTACACACTCGCCGCCGCTGTAGCGGCCAGCCTCTATGCCATCGTCACGCCGGTCTTCACGGCGGTCTTCCCTCGTTTCTCGCAACTCGTGGCGTCCGGCGATGAGATGGCCCTTCGCACGCTCTATCATCAGAGTTGCCAGTTTGTCTCCGTGCTGCTCCTACCCACCGCGCTCGTCGTCGCCCTCTTCGCGCGGGAAATCCTCCAACTCTGGACGCGCGAGCCCGATGTTGTAACGCACACGCACCTGCTCGTCAGCCTGCTTGTCACGGGTACCGCGCTCAATGGATTGATGAGTGTGCCGTATGCGCTGCAACTTTCCACCGGGTGGACGAGGCTCGCGCTCTACCAGAACGTCATCGCCGTCGCGCTCCTCATGCCACTCCTCATCTGGTCCGCGCAGCGATACGGCGCGATCGGCGCGGCGGCAATCTGGGTTACGGTCAATGCCGGGTATGTCCTGATCGGCATTCAGGTGATGCATAGGCGACTCCTCCGCGGTGAGAAGCGCGCGTGGTATACCCGCGACGTTGGTCTGCCGCTCGCGGGCGCATTGAGTGTTGCGTTGGTGGGGCGCTGGCTCTTCCCCACACAGGGATCCGCACCCGTGACCATCGCGACGTTAGCGCTCGTGTCGTTGTCAACGCTGATCGCTGCCGGTATGCTGACGCCGCTGACACGCGCGTGGCTACAAAAGATGTTGTTCCAGAAGCACCGCCCCGAGGAGACGTATGCCGATTGATGCACCAGTGATCACCGCGCTCATCCCTACCTACCAGCGACCACATCTGTTGCGTCGCGCCATCCGCAGTGTCCTCGACCAGACGTACCCCAACCTCCGGGTCTCTATCTTCGACAATGCATCCGGCGACGAGACTGCGGCGGTTGTGGAGGAGTTCGCCCGTGAAGACCCGCGTGTGATCTACCATTGCCATGCGGAGAACATCGGGGTAAGCGCGAATTTCACCTATGCGATGGAGCATGTAGACACCCCCTTCTTCTCGTTCCTCGCCGACGATGACTTCTACCTGCCGACCTTCTTCGAGACTGCCATGGCAGGGTTCACCGAGCATCCCGACGCCATGTGCTCCGCCGGCGCCGTTGTCTACATAACGGAGAGCGGTGGGGTTCTGCTCGTTTCGTCTCTGGAGGGATATTTTGTCCCGCCCGACGGACTGTTGGAGTGGGTAGCGGGGAAATATCCCTCGATTACCGGTTTCGTGTTCAGAAGTGAACTGAACGAACGTGTCGGCACGATGGATACCGCAATACTCCACGCAGATTACGACTATCTCTTGCGGGTACTCCCGCGTTTCCCGCATGTCCTCTCCGCGACTCCATGCATGGTCGTGGTCTATCACGATCAACAGAGCACGAAACGCGCGGGGATCGATGTGCGGTTGCGTACTTACCGGCATTTACAGGGTCGCCTGCAAAACATTGATGCGCTTCCGGCCAACATACGCGGGCGTATGGAGGACGATCTGTATACGACCTTCGTCAATTCCGTATTCACGACGGGGCTGCATGCGCTCTGTGACAAAGACTTTGCTCTTGCCCACGACGCGGTCGCTGCTCTTCGTGATCCCTTCGGCATGAAGAGAAAAGCAACGATGCTGGCGCTCGTGACAACGGCGTGTCAGAAAAGTACAGCAATTCGCCGTTTCCTTTGCCTCCTTCGCACACTGGCTCTCAAATCGTCACGCTATCTTCGCGCGCGAAAATACCGGCCAATGGAGAGTGAACTGAAAGATCTCGTATCCGCGATGGAGACGAGCAGGGCCTAAGGATGGGGTTTCACCACGGATGACGCGCAAACGCATCGCGGTTGTTGTTCTCTCATGGAATAATTGCCACTATACCCTGGAGTGCCTGCGATCCCTCACCCGACAAACGATCGCGCATCTCGTCTACGTCGTGGACAATGCCTCCACCGACGACACCGCCGCGATGGTCCGGGAGCAATTTCCCGACGCGCGCCTGATCGTCACGGCAGAGAATCTCGGCTTCTCCGGGGCCAATAATATCGGATTAGCGGCCGCGTTCGCCGATGGCGCCGATCTCGCGCTCGTGCTCAACAACGATACGACGCTCGCCTCGGACGCGATCGGTCATCTCGTCTCGGTCGCAGATGCGCACCCGGAGGCCGGGGTGCTCAACCCGGTCATTCTCTTCGCGCGCGCGCCGCACCATGTCTGGTTCGCCGGGGCGGGGATCAATCGCTGGACGGGGCAGATGCGTCACTGGGGATATGACATGCCCGCTCATCGCGTGCCGCGCGAGGTGCAGCGTATCGAGCGGGCGACCGGCTGCGCGATGCTGATTACCCGCGCATGCTATGACACCATTCACGGCTTTGATGAGCGGCTCTTCTTGTATTGCGAGGATACCGAGTATTCGTTGCGCGCTCATGCGGCGGGCTTTTCCAGCCTGCTTGTGCCGCAGGCGATTGTCTATCATCATGTATCCGCATCATCGGGCGGGGCGAAATCGCCGAATACGCTGTACTATTCGACCCGCAACAGCATCGTCGTGCTCGACGAATATGTGCCGTTGCATCTCCCCCTCGCCGCCATACGGCGGTGGCTGATCGGACTGGCGATGCTCTTCTATCTCAGTAAACCGCCCCACGGGACCGCAGGTATCCGCGATATCGCGGAGGGATACCGGGACGCGCGGAACGCCACCCTCGGCCCGCGCGCGAGCGCATCCCGGCGCTCGCCGTATTTCCTGCGGCGCGACGCGCGCGGGGCGCATATGCGCCTCCTCGATCTGATGCCTCCGGGTGAGCGGGTCCTCGATGTCGGCTGCGCGAGCGGCTATCTCGCGCAGTTGCTGCAAGAACGCGGCTACCGCGTCACCGGCGTCGAGCCGGACCCGGACGCGGCGCGGCAGGCGCGAAACTACTGCGACGTGGTATACGAGGAGAGCGCGGAGCGGTTGGACCGCCTGCCGGTTCCCCCCTACTCATTCGATGTCGTCCTGTTCGGTGACGTGTTGGAGCATCTGGCGCACCCCGAACGCGCATTGGCGGGGGCGCGGGATCTCCTCAAACCTGCCGGCGCGGTCGTGATCTCCGTGCCAAATGTCGCGCATTCGTCGGTCCGGCTGCGGCTGCTCGCGGGCCGCTTCACCTATACACCCGACGGACTGCTCGATGCGACGCATCTGCGATTCTTCACCCGACGTTCGATCATTGACTTGGCGCGATCGAGCAGTTTCGCGGTCACGCACTACGATGTGACGCAGGGTAGCCCGCTGCGCCTGATGGGCCACCTGTTGCGTAAGCTCGGCGTGGAGCAGACAATGCTAACTCGGATTATTGATCGATGGGACTTGCGCCTTTCCCAGTGGCTGCCAGGATTCTTCGGCTATCAGCACCTTCTTGTGCTCGAACGAGACGGCGCTGCGGACACGGAAGAAAAGCATGAACAGTAGCATGGATTCTCCAGTCCGATCCCCCCTGACCGCCGAAGAAGAACCGTCACCGCTAACAGCACGATCGATCGACAACACATGCGGCTCGAAGTGACGAGCCCACGGCCGGCCGCGCCTGCACCGCGCATATCGGTCGTCATCAACACGCTCAACGAAGAACGGAATCTGCCGTACGCCCTCCGGTCGGTCCGGTCATGGGTCGATGAAATTGTCATTGTCGATATGCACAGCGACGATCGCACCGTGGAAATCGCGGAGTCATTCGGCGCGCGCGTCTATCCCCATGAGCCGATGGGATTCGCTGACCCGGCACGCGCGTTCGCGATCGCGCAGTGTACCGGGGACTGGATTCTCATCCTGGATGCGGACGAGCTTGTCCCCGCGCCGACCAGCCGCACGTTCCAGAGCCTCGCGCGCAACGACGACTACGATGTAATCAAAATCCCCTGGCTGAACTACATCAGCGGTTCTCCCCTGATGCACACGGGCTGGGGGCCGAGCCAGGAGAAGCATTACCGCTTTTTCCGCAGGGGATTCCTCGAAGCGACCGCCGAAGTGCATCGGTTCCTCCAGCCATCGCCGACGGCGCGCGTGCTCGAACTGCCCTACCGACCGGAGCATGTGATTGTCCATTTCAATTGCCGCGATGTGACCGAGTTCATCGACAAATTGAATCGCTACACGACCATCGAGGCGACGCAGGCGTTGGAGCGGGGAGCGCGGAGTTCGCCGGCGAGAGCGCTCTTCCAGGCGACGAAGACCTTCCTCGGTCGATATATCTACCCGAAGGGATTCCGCGACGGATGGCGCGGCTGGTACTTCTCTCTCTTCATGGCGTTCTATCGCCTGATGATCCACGCGAAGATGGAAGAATTGCGACGCATCGGTACGGGGGAGATGATCGACGCGCGCTATCGGGAGGAAGCGGAACGATTGCTCGCCGCCTATCCGCGCGAGGAGACTGATTGATGTCGATCATCACGACGGTTTCCCGAGAATGATCGACACCCCTGGAACAATCGAACCGAACCGCCGCGATTACCCCTTGAATGGGGCGAAGGTTTGCGGCGCGAGTTCTTCGGCGGTGCGCTGCGCCCAGTCGCCGGGGCCGATGCGGTCCCACATCCGCTCGCCGGCGCTCTGCAAGTTCGCGATGACGGCGCGCTCGTCGATGTTCAGCACGTTGCCGTCGCGCATCACCCACGCGCCGTCGATCATCACCGACCGCAAATCCTCCGCCTCGGCGCTGTAGACGATATTCTTGATCGGGTCGCGCACCGGGGCCATGAAGAGCGAGTCCGCCCGCCAGAAGAGCAGGTCCGCCTTCGCGCCCGGCGCGATCCGGCCGAGGTCGTCGCGGTGCAGCATCTTCGCGGCGTTCAGCGTCGCCGCGTTGAAGACATCGCCGGCGGTCGCCTTCTGCGTGTCGCGCGCCATGATCTTGCCGATCACCGCCGTCCAGCGTAGCCCCTCGATCATCGACTGCGGGGCGGTGTCGGTGCCGAGGCACATGTTGATGCCCGCGTCCACATAGCGCGGGAAGGACTCCATCGCGATGCCGCGCCGCGCGAAGACCCAGACATTGTGGGCGACCGACGCGCCGTGGCGGGCGAGGATCGAGAGATCGTCGCCACCGTACTGCACCCAACTGAAGCCGGCAATGAAGATGACGTGGCCGAGGATATTCCACTCGCTGAGGAAATCGATCGACTCCAGCCACTCGACGGGCGTCATGCCGTGGCGCTGGACGATCTCATCGAACTCAAAGACCGATTGACTCGTGTGCAGCGCGAGCGGTACCTGCATCCGGTCCGACGCCTCCCGGCTCATGCGCAAGAGTTCCTCGGTACAGGTGTCCACTTGCGAGGGCGAGAGGAAGCCCTTGACGCGGCCGTTTGCGTTGCCATCGACACGTTCGATGAACGCGACGGCCCGCCGGAAACCCGCCTTGCCCGCCTCCTCGTCCCAGTCGTATTCCATCTTCTTGCCGTCGCGCGTCAGCCAGCGCCCGGAGCGGTAGCCGTTGGCGATGTAGGCACGCATACCGCTGCGCGCGGCGGCATCGGCGGTATAATCGCCTTGGCCACCGATCTCCATCACCGTCGTCGTGCCCGTGCGGATCAACTCGACCATCGAGTAATCGATCGAGGCGTGGCGCGCCGCCTCGTCAATCGCCGCGCTCCGCACCGGCAGCATCTCGGCGAGGCCGGACATCGAGGACTGCCGCCGCCCGCGATTCTCGACGAACGATTTGTCGAGCGGCGACTCGCTGAGGTGCGTGTGCGTGTTGATGAATCCCGGCGTGATGATCTGGTCGCGCGCGTCGATGACCTGGTCCACCTGCCCGCCGAAGCTCCGGCCAACATAGATAATCTCATTGCCCTCGATGACGATGCAGCCATGCTCCAGGATGCGATGCGCGCCCTCCTGATAGGCGACAATCACCCGGCTGTCGATACGCGTCCGTTCTGCCATATCGTCTCTCCTCAATCCTCTCAGCGTTGGTTGATCTCCGCGAAGAGTGCGCGGAGGCGGCGCACGCCCTCCTGCAAGTCGGCGCGGCTGCTCGAAAAGGCGATGCGGATGTGGTTTTGGCCGCTCGGGCCATATTCCGTCCCGCCCCGGATAGCGACACCGCGCACCATCGCCGCCGCGACGACATCCTGCGCCGGGAGATCACTCTCGTAGCGGACGAAGGCATAGAACGTCCCCTCCGGCGCGTTGCCCGCGACGCCTGGGCAGCCCGCGAGCAGTTCGTAGACCAACTCGCGCCGCGCCTGATACTCCAGGCGCATCCGCTCCGGCCAGTCGCTCTCGGTCGTGACGGCGACGAGCGCCGCGCGCTGCACCGCCGCGTTCATCGGGCCGTTGATCGTCCGATGCATCCGCGCAGCGGCACCGGCGATCGGCAGCGGCGCGATCAGGTAGCCGACGCGCCAGCCCGTCATCGCGTAGGTCTTCGAGAAGGTCTGGCAGTAGATCAGCCGGTCGCGCAGTTCGTCAATCGCCAGGGTGGAGACGAAGGGCTTGTCGTCGAAGACGATATGGTCATACGCCTCGTCGGAGAGGACGAGCAGGTCATGGCGCGCGGCGATGCGGCCCAGCCCTTCCAGTTCATCGCGCCGGAAAACGACGCCCGTCGGGTTGCACGGGTGGCAGATCACAATCATCTTTGCGCCGTCCGCCGCCGCGTCGATGGCGTCCAGATCGAGATGGAAGTCGGTGGTCGAGGCGACGAAGACGGGCTGCGCGCCCGCCAGTTGGACGAGGTCGGCGTAGAGCGAGTAGGTCGGCTCCGGCAGCAGCACGCGCTCGCCGGGGTTGATCGTCGCGAGCAGCGCGGCGGTGAGTGCGGCGCTTCCGCCGTGCGTGACGACGACCTGTGCCGGTTCGACGACATGCCCGCTCACCCGCGTCGCCTGCTCGGCGAGCGCCGCGCGGAGTTGTGGGTCGCCCTGCCCGTCTGCGTAATGGGTGTAGCCGGCCTCGACCGCCTCGATCAGCGCCCGGCGGATATAGTCGGGCGTGGCGAAATCCGGATCGCCCGAGGAGAGCGAGATATCGCCCGGCCCAGGCCGCGTCGCGGGCCGTTGTGACTGGGCGATGATGCGTTGAACGGCTGTGGATGGCGTGAACACCTCGATTGCCTCCTCCCCTGAGCGGATCACTGGTATCGCGCACAGGATAGCATGACCGGTATTGCCTAACCCCCGGCCCCTTCCCGAAACGGGAAGGGGTGACTCGCGCAAATTGCCGTGGCCAATTATCAACAGATCTGCCATAGCGAGAGGGCGCATGCTATGCGCCCTTACCCTCCCCCTTCCCGAGGCGGGAAGGGGGTCGGGGGGTTAGGCAAATCAGCCGACCGCGCATATTGACGGCGCGGGGTGCGAGGCTATGATGAAGGCCGAGGAAGACAAAATCATGGTCATATGCACAAAGACGCAGGGGAGAGGGGGTCATCGGTGGACTTCTCGGTATCGCCGGAGGATCGGCGGTTGATTGAGCGGGCGAGGGCGCTGGCGGCGGAGTTCGCGCCGCGCGCCCGCGCATACGATGAGGCGGCGACCTTCCCGGCGGAGGACTTCGCGCGTCTGCGCGATGAGGGGTTCCTCACCCTGACGGTGCCCGAAGCACTGGGCGGGCACGGCATGTGGAGTGGCAAGCGGTACGCGACTTACTACACGATCCTGGAGACGATTGCGGCGGGCAATGCATCGACCGGGCAACTGCTGCAAATCCAGTCCCATGCGTCGGGCATCATCGCCTATCTGGGCAATGACGAGCAGAAGCGGCGCATCCTCGGCGATGTGGTGGCGCGCGGCGCATTGATCGCGTCGTGCGGCAGCGAGACCGACCCGCGACTGCTGAACGCCACCACCCGCCGCGCCGAACTGGTGGCGGCGGACGGCGGCTTCCGCCTCACCTCGGTCAAGCACTTCGGCTCGCTGGCGCCCGCCGCCGATTACTACGTCGTCTACGTGATGGCCCCTGAGACGCAGAGCATGGCCGAGGGGTACACCACCCTCGTCGTGCCGAAGGAGAGCGCCGGCGTCTCGCTGGAGGACAACTGGGACACGATGGGGATGCGGGCGACGATTAGTTGGAGTCTCGTCCTCGATGACGTCTTCGTGCCGTGGGAGAACGTCCTCGGTCAGCCCGGCGACTGGATTCAGCACGACCCGCGCACCTTCACCCTCGCCTACTGCGCCAACCATCTCGGCACGGCGCAAGGCGTCTTCGATTTCGTCCTCGACTATCTCAAGCAGCGTCCCTTCCTGATGAACGACGACACAGTCGCCTTCACCGTCGGCGAGATGGATGCCGCTATTCAGGCGACGCGCACCTCGCTCTGGTACGCCGCCTGGCTGTGGGAGGAAGGCCGGTTCGACGAGGCGGAGTTGGCCTCGATGCGCTCCCTCCACACCTCCAAGCAGATGGCGTTGATGGTGACGACCAAAGCCTTCGATGTCTGCGGGGCGCGCGCCGCCTTCCGCGCCCTGCCGATCGAGCGTGCCTTCCGCGATGTGCGCACCTTTTCGCTCCACTTCCGCGAGTCGGCGGTGCTGCGCATGGTCGCCGAGGCCGATCTCGGCGGCGACTTCCACTCGAAGCAGAAGTACGGCGGCAAAATCGGCCGCCAGTCGTGGCAGTCACTCGGCGTTACCGTCCCATCTGGGTCGTGATCGCGATGCTTCCTGGCACTGAGGAGGGGCGATGACAAACGTGCAGCAGTATCATGACTATGTGCAGGCTCAGCAGGCAGCGGTCCTTGATGAACTCGAACGCTATGTGACCATCGAGAGCGGCTCGCGCAATAAAGCGGAGGTCGACCGCGTCGGCCGCGTCGTCAGCGAGGCGTTCCGCGCGTTGGGATTCACGATCGAGCGGATCGAGGAAACGCATTGCGGAGATCATCTCGTCGCCCGGCGGTCGGGGAGTGGCAGCGGGCGGCTGCTGGCGCTGATCCACCTCGACACCGTCTGGCCGGTCGGCTCGCTCACCACCAACCCCTTCCGCGTGGAGGACGGGCGCGTCTATGGGCCGGGGACGCGGGATATGAAGGGCGGCTGGGTCGTCCTCCTCTCCGCGCTCCGGGCGCTCCGCGCGGCGGACTGGGATGGGCTCGCCGAGACGACCGTCTTCATGACCGGCGACGAGGAATTGGGCAGTCCGCGCGGGCGACAGTGGATCGAGCAGGAGGCGCGACGGGCCGACTGGGCGCTCGTCATGGAACCCGCCCGCGATAACGGCGGCCTGGTCACGCGGCGCGGCATGGTCGGGGCAGTCTCGTTCGAGATTCAGGGAGCGGCGACGCACGCGACCTCGCGGCCCATGGGAGCGAGCGCCATCGTCGAGGCGGCGCACAAAATCCTCGCCCTCGAAGCGCTGAACGACGTGGAGCGCGGCGTCCTCGTCAATGTCGGCATCATCGAGGCGGGCAATGCCCGCCAGGTGATCCCCGATCGGGCCTCCCTCAGCATCGACCTGCGCGCGCCGGGCACTGCGGAGGCCGACGCATTGATCGCGAGCGTGACGGCAATCGCCGCGCGGACCATCGTGCCGGGCGCCACCACAACCATGACCGGCGGCATCACCCGGCCCGCCTTCCCGACATCGGCGGGCACCGAGCGCCTCTTGCGCCTCGCGCAGGAATGCGGGCGCGATCTCGGCCTGACCTTCGAGGGGAATTACACGCGGGCCGGGTCGGACGGCAACTTCACCGCCGCGCTCGGCGTCCCGACCCTCGACGGCCTCGGCCCCGAGGGCGGCAGCGGCGCGAGCCGTCGCGAGAATATCCTCCTCGCATCAGTTCCCAGCCGCGCCGCCCTGCTCGCTGGCATCATCGCCGGACTCCCCGGCCTCCCTGAAACCACAAAATGACCGACACAGGGAACGAACCGCCAAGACGCCAAGGACCCCAAGAACACCAAGAGAGAAGACGTTTTCATTTTCTTTGTGCCTCTTGGCGTCCTTGGCGTCTTGGCGGTTCAAACAAGGGAGATTGAGATGGATACGCAGTGGCCGGTTGGCGCGCGATGTGTCGTGCTGATTACGGTGGATACCGACGCCACCGGCAATGAGGTGGGCAAGGGGCTGGACCCGGCGGGCGTCAATTCGCTCGGCGGCTACTCGCCACGGCGGGGGATACCGCGCTTCCTCGACCTCTTCGCGCAGCAGGGCATCCCCGCCACCTTCTTCTTCGGTGGCTATGACGCCGAACAGAGTCCCGATGTCGTGCGGAGAGTGGTCGCCGAGGGGCACGAGGTCGCGGCGCATGGCTACCTGCATGAGAGTTGGGATGTATCGCTGGATGAGGAAGAAATGCTGCTGCGCAAGACACACGGCATCCTGACAGGGATCGCCGGGACGCCGCCCCTCGGCTGGCGGAGTCCGGGCGGACAGAAGAGCGCCCGGACGCTCGCCGTCTTGCGCGAGCTCGGCTACCGCTACGATTCGAGCGACAAGGACTATGACGGCCCCTACCCCGCCGTTGTCAGCGGCCAGCCGTCGCGCGAGATGGTCGAGATTCCCAATATCACCTCGACGCTGGACGACGCCTATATGTACGGCATCGGCATGATATCCACCGAGGAAATCCTCGACCTCTTTATGAGCGAGTTCGATGCCCTCTATCACAGCGCGGGCTACTTCATCCTCACCTGCCATTCCCGCGCGGGCAGGGGCTCGGGGTTGCCCGCCCGCGCCCGCGTCCTTGAACGCCTGATTACGCACATCAAGGACTACCCCGGCGTCCACTTCAGCCGCATGGCCGATCTCGCCGCGTGGTGCCTCGATCCGGCACACGGCTTCCTCGACCCCGCCGCGCCGATTGGAGGGCGTGCATGAACGAGCCGTCCGTCTGGCCCGCCGGTATCCAAGCCGCCGCCGCGATTACGGTAGAGTTCGAGGGCGAGAGCGTCGAGCATCAGGAGATGGCGCTGCCGCTCTGGGGGCGCTACTCGCACGGCCGGTACGGCGCGCAGGTCGGCACGTACAACCTGCTCACCCTCTTCGCGCGCTACGATGTCCGCGCGACCTTCTTCATCGGCGCATGGGATATGGAGCGCTATCCCCAGGCCATTGAGGCAATCGCGGCGGCCGGGCATGAGATCGCCGGGTACGGTGATCGCCACGAAGATTTCAGCGTCCTGCCGGTGGAAGCGCAACAGGCGGGCTTAGCGCGGAGTGAGGCGGTCTTCCAATCGGTGCTCGGTGAGAAGCCGGTCGGCTTCCGTGCGCCGGGCAGACGGCTGATGACCGAGACGCGGCGGGTGCTCGCCGCACGCGGTTACCGCTACGACAGCAGTTACGCCGATGACGACCGGCCCTACATTGTCGAGAATGGCGCCAGTGGCCGGCTCGTGGAACTGCCCGTGCATGAGCCGTGGACCGACAAGCCCTACTACGAGAAGCACCGTGTGCCGCGCGTGGTCGCGGCATCGTTTCTTGACGAGTTCGACGCGACGTACGGGGTCGGCGGCCTCTTCACGCTCGCCGTGCGTCCGCGTGGCGACTACGGTTCGGGGCGCGGCGCGCGTGTCCGCGCCATCGAGCCGCTCTTGCGCGCGTTGCGCGAGCACCCGCACACCTGGGTCGCCACCTGCCGCGAGGTCGCCGACTGGACACTGACGGGGTCGCACCCGACGAACCCGCAACCCTGACAGGAAGGAACGATCTTTGGCCGCACTCGACACGGCCTACCTCATCATCACCGGCGCCGGGGTGGCCGGCGAGGCAGCGCCCGCCCTGATCACGGGGCTCGCCGCGCGCTTCGGCGCCGTGCTGACCATCCCGACACCGAATGCCGCGCGGGTGATCGACTGCGGCGCGCTCGGTCGCCTGCCGGGACACCGGATTATCGAGAGTTACTTCGACGCCGCGATCCTCCCCCGGCCACCGTTCGGGCTCGTCCTCGTCGCGCCGTGCGGCTTCAACAGCCTAAATAAACTCGCCGCCGGGATCGCCGACACCCTCGCCCTCTCCGTCGCCGCCGAGGCGATCGGGCGCGGTACGCCGGTGATCGTCGCCATCGCCTGCAACGCGCCACTCTGGGCGCACCTGCGCGCCCAGGAATCCGCCGCGACTTTGCGCCGCTGGGGCTGCACCGTCCTCGACCCCATGCGCATCGGCGAGCAGACGCATATGGCGCCCGTCTCAGATATCCTCGCGGCCGTTGACACGCAACGGAACGGCTAATTCGCGGAGTCTCTCAGTCGATGCGAAGTGGCCCGCACTTGATCGCCGCGCGCATCGCGTCCACATCTGCGGCGGCAATCCACTCCACCCACCATGTCGCCCCGGCCTGCGCGACCGATCGAATGTGCGCGCGTTCCTCTTCCCAGTCGTCGCGCCGTTGTCGCCCTCCGACGACGATAGCGAAGGGGGTGTCCGTCGGACGCTCTTGCTCGATTGCCCGTTTCAGCGCCGACACATCCACCGATGTCATGTCTTGCCCCTCGTCATCATCGGTCTCCTTGTAGAGACACGCTCCGTCCCAGTGCGCCGCCCGCCGTACCGGGGCCCGGAGCGGCCATCCGCCGCCGATCCAGATCGGGATGCGCGGCGTTTGGATTGGTCGAGGCAGGAAGGTCACGTCGTCCACATCGTAGTGGGTACCGTGGTAGCTGAATGGCTCCCCGCTCCAGAGACCGGTCAAGATGGTCAGGCTCTCATCAAGCATCTCCGCGCGCTGCTTGGCGTCCGTCACTTCCCCCACGCGGGCGAAACCGGAATCTCGCACATCCCCCGCTCCCGCTCCGAGGATGAGGCGCCCACCGGAAAGGTGGTCGAGAGAGACCGTCTCGCGCGCCAGTTTCCACGGACGGCGCCGGGAAAGGGGCGTGACCGTCGTGCCAAGGCGGATGCGCTTTGTGGACATCGCCATCGCGGCGAGTGCGATCCACGGATCGTGAGTCGGGAAACCGGGAAGGCTGTGATAGGTAGTATTGGTATAGACGATGTAATCCTCGAGAAAGACGCCATCCCACCCGACCTCCTCCGCAAGTGCGGCGAACTCGGCGAGGATGCGCGGGTCGCTGCCGCTGCCGCCAATCGGTAGATTCAGGGCGTATTGCATGTGCCACCTCCGCTTCGATACGCGATCGCACTTCGCATACGCAGAGTATAGCCACCTATTCATGACATCCTCTGTCATATTCCTGATGCGTCCACGCCAGTGTGTATGGCAGGCAGCAAAATGTGAGGCTAATATCCTTTACTGATCCATCACCGAGCCGTCCTCGTGCAGGCGGGTGAGGACGGCGCGCGGCTTGTAGGGATGGCGCGCGGCGGCGTCCTCCGCCAGTTCGATGCCGATGCCGGGCGCGTCGGGGATGATCAGGTAGCCGCCCTCGCGCTGCACCGTCGTCTTCACCATCTCCGTCTTCGGCGGCCGGTCCTCGCCCAACGGGTACTCTTGCAGCGCGAAGTTGGGAATGCAGGCGGCCAGTTGGATGCAGGCCGCCGTGCTGACCGGGCCGAGCGGGTTGTGCGGCACGACGCCGACATGCCGCGCCTCCGCCAGCGCCGCGATCTTCTTCGCCCCCGTCAGGCCGCCGCACATGCAGACATCGGGCCGCACATACTGCACTGCGCCGCGCGCCAGCAGCATCTCGAACTCGTAGATCGTGTGCAGCCGCTCGCCCGTCGCGATCGGGATAGTGATCTGCTGCGCGATCAGCGCCATCGCGTCAAAGTTGTCTGGCAGCGTCGGGTCCTCATAGAAGTACGGGTGATACGGCTCGATGCCGCGCGCCAGCACGACCGCCTCCGCCGGAGTCAGTTGGCGGTGAATCTCGATGCACAAGTCCACCTCGTCGCCAACCGCCTCACGGTACTGACGCACCGTCTCGATGGCGTCGCCCATCCGCGCCGCGTGCGTCTTGAAGTAGGGCTGGTCGCGCGGGTCGTCGGTGAAGGGCGTCAGGTGGCCGACCGCCGTGAACCCCTGCGCCTTCGCGTCGATGCAGCCCTGCACGAGTTCCTCGCGCGTCTGGCCGAAGACGTGATAGTAGACGCGGGCCTTGTCGCGCGTTTTGCCGCCGAGCAGTTGGTAGCACGGCACGCCGAGATGCTTGCCCGCGATGTCCCAGAGCGCGATGTCGATGGCGGAGAGCGCCCCCATGATCGCCGCGCCCCGGAAGTGCGTCCAGCGGTAGAGGTAGTTCCAGTGGTGCTCGATGCGCAGCGGGTCCTGGCCGATCAGGTATCGCTTGAAGGTCTCGACGACCTCCGCCGACGCCTCAAGGAAGCCCCACGAGCCGGACTCGCCCAGCCCGGTGATCCCGGCGTCCGTATGCACCTGCACGAAGAGATACCGGTCCACCGCGATTGTCTCAATTGCCGTGATCTTCATACGTTCTCCCCCTTGATGCATCGCGCGTCTCCGACGCTACTCTACACCAACAGGTGAAAGGGGCGCTCAGAAATCGCACGCGGATTGACACGCGCTTTCGCAGAGTGATAGGTTGCCGAGAGCGATACGACACAATGGAAAGCGGCAGTACGCATGGCATCTCCGGCACACCCGAGAGTCGGGATCGAGCGAAAGAGGCATCCCTGATGGCAAAGCACCTCGGTCGGCGCGACATCCTCAAACTTGCGGCGGGATCGGCAGTGGCCGCTCTCCTCGCCGCCTGCGGCGGCGGCAGTGCGACGAACACCCCGAGTAGTAGCGGCGCGAAACCCGCCCAGACGACGCTCCCCGGCGGTACCGGCGGCCAGACGCCCGCACCCTCGGGAACGCTGGCGGGTGGCACCGGCGGTCAGACCCCCGCTCCTGCCGCGACGAATGCGCCCCCCGTAACGGCAGCCGGGACGAAGAGCGCGGCATCCTCCGTCGCGAGTGCGGCGTCTCCGGCGGCGAGCGGCACCACGCCGCTGAGCACACCGAACCCGGCGATCAAAGGCGCGGTCAAATACTGGCAGACGACCTACGATGACCCGACAGTGCCGAGCGCGCTGTTCCACGATGAGTTCCTGAAAGATATGAAGACCATCCTGCCAAGCGTCACGCTGACGGAGGAGCAGTCCGCATACGCGGATTTCCTCGGCAAATTGCGGACGGTCATCCGCGCGAATCAGGCGCCGGACATCGCGGAGATTCAATTGACCTGGGCGCCGGAAATGGCCGCCACGGGCGCGCTCCTGGAACTCAACTTAGCGGACTTCGGCTACCGACCGGAGCAGTTCTGGCCGGGCGCGCTGCGCGGCTCGCTCTGGCAGGGCAAACTCTACGGCATCCCGAAGCGCAACGAGACGATGGCTTTCATCTACAACACGGATATCTTCCAGAAGGCGGGGCTCGACCCCACCAAGGGGCCGGATACATGGGAGGACGTGAAGAACTTCGCCAAGCAGATCAAGGAGAAGACCGGTAAACCGGGCTTCGGTATGGTCGCCAAACTCAACAACGGCAACACGCCCTACCGGTACATGCCGATGGCGTGGGCCTATGGCGGCGGCGCGCTCGACGAGACGGACGACGCCCCGAAGTACGAGAAATCCGAGTTTGACAGCGCCGGCAACATCGCCGCCTTGCAGTGGATTCAGGATGTCTACACCAATGGCTGGGCGCCGCAGTCCTCGCTGACCAACTCACAGACGGAAATCTACGATCTCTTCGTCTCCGGCGAAGTGGCGATGATGATCGACAAGCCATCCGCCTATCCGATCATCAAGAACAAAGCGCCCGATGTGGCGGAGAAGATGGCGTACAGCCTCTATCCAAAGGGGCCCGTGCGGCGCGCCGTGGTCTTCAACGGCTGGAACTGCGTGGTCTTCAAGGGCGCGAAGGATGTGGATGCGGCGAAAGCCGTCGTGCGCGAGATGACTTCGCCACTCTGGTCGCTCCGCCTCTCCTACGAGTCCTCCAATCCCGGCAATCGCGACGCCTTCACGCTCCCCGAGCAGCAGCAGCGAGTCAAGGAGATTAAGTTCCTCGATGTCGCCACGGAAATGATGCAATACGGCATCTCCTTCCCCGCCATCCCGGAGGCGGGCGACATCATGAATCTCTACGTCCCGCAGATGATGCAGGATGTCATGCTGAAGAATAAGACGCCCGAGCAGTCCGCGAACGATACCGCGAAGAAGGTCAACGACCTGATCGCCAAGCGCAAGTAGCGAGTAACGAGAACAGGACCGGGTATCCCGCGTTACTCGTGACTCCGCCTTTGTGCATTCAGCCGAAAACGCGGGGTGTGTCCTGTCAAGTGTGTAAATACATGATGCGGTTCCGTCGAAAGGTCGAAAGGTCGAATCAGTCCGCCGCGATTAGGGTCGGCAGTTCCTGCTGCCGCTGAATCACGCTCGCCAGCGACT
>JBPCMC010000130.1:0-5871 GCA_051002645.1 Thermomicrobiales bacterium | reverse complement strand
ATCCGCGCGTCCGCGTGGCGGGGAAAGGGGCGTAAACGCCGATGGCACAGATCGCGACATCGCCGGGCGCTATTCCTGCCGCTGTCCCGGAGCGGCGCTCGATCTCGCGGCGCGGCGCGCTGCTGCGGATAGTGACGCACAACAAGGTCAGCATGGTCGGGTTCGCTATCTTCTTCGGCTTCGTCCTGCTGGCGATCCTTGGCCCGATGCTTACGTCGGGTGAGACGACGACGAACGTCGCGCAGATCTACAGCGCGCCGTCGTCCCGGCATCTCCTCGGCACCGATTACGAGGGGCGCGATGTCCTCATCCAGATCGTGCGCGGTGGCCGGAGTGTGATGATCGTCGGCGCGCTCGCCGCCCTGCTCTCCACTACGTTCGCGGTCTCGTTCGGCGCGCTCGCCGCCCTCGTCGGCGGGTGGTTCGATTCCTTCGTCCTCGTCATCACCGATGTAGTCCTGACCATTCCCTATATCCCGCTGCTCGGCGTGCTGGCCGTCTTCATCAAACTGAACAGCCCAATCCTGCTCGCCTTCATCATCGCGGCGACCGCCTGGCCGACGCTCCTGCGCGCCGTGCGAGCGCAGGCGCTCTCGCTCAAGGAGCGCGAGTATATCGAGGCGGCGCGGGTGCTCGATCTCGGCACGTTCTACATCCTCTTCCGCGAGGTGATCCCGAACATGATGAGTTACATTGTCATCAACTTCGTGATCGCCATGACGGCCGCCATTTACGGTCAGATCATCCTCTACTTCCTTGGCCTCGTGCCTCTCGCGGGCGACAACTGGGGTCTGATGATCAACCTCGCCTACACCCGTGGCGCCCTCTTCAATGCCAAGAGCCTCTGGTACATCCTCTCGCCGATTGTCGCCATCTCACTGTTGCAACTCTCACTGGTGATGATCAGCCGCTCGCTGGAAGACATCTTCAATCCACGGCTGCGGGAGGGATAAGGGGATGCAGCGCATCGGGTACGGTCAGCCGGTCAATCCCCTGCCTCGCACGGTCGCCGAGGGGAGCGGAGAGGGAGAACCCGTGCTCTCCGTGCGCGATTTCTGGGTCGAGTACCGGACGCAGGCGGGCACGATGCAGGCGGTGCGCGGCGTCACGTTCGACGTGCGCCCCGGCGAGTCGATCGCGCTGATCGGCGAGAGCGGTTCGGGCAAGTCCACCCTCGGCCTCGCGCTCCTCGGCCTGCTCGTTCGCTCCGCGCGCATCGCCCATGGCAGCGCCGCATTCCGCACCAAGGACGGAGAGATTCTCAACCTTCTAACCCTCAGCAAGCAGCAGATGCGCCGGTTCCGCTGGCAAGAGTGCGCGATGGTCTTCCAATCCGCCCTCAATGCGCTCAATCCGGTGCTGCGCGTTGTCCATCATTTTATTGATACTGCCCGCGCGCACGACCGGAAGAATGACGCCGAGACCCGCGAGCGCGCTGCGGAACTGCTGCGGATGGTGCAACTCGACCCCGACCGCGTGCTGACCGCCTTTCCGCACGAGTTGAGCGGCGGGATGCGCCAGCGCGTTTCCATCGCGCTCAGCCTCCTGCTGGAACCGCAACTGCTGATCCTCGACGAGCCGACGACCGCGCTGGACATCCTCACGCAGCGGATGATCATCGACGTGATCCGCGTGCTCCGGCAGCGGTTCCAATTCACCATGCTCTTCATCTCGCACGACCTCTCGCTGGCCGCCGAACTGGCGGATCGCGTCGCAACGATGTACGCCGGGCAGATCGTCGAGATCGGCCCGGTGCGCGAGGTCTTCTACGCGCCGAAGCACCCGTACACAGTGGGCTTGCTCAAAGCGGTGCCGCCAATCGTGGGGGACGAGTTCACGCCGCTCGTCTCCATCCCCGGCTCGACGCCGGACTTACTCGATCTGCCGACCGGGTGCGCGTTCCACCCCCGCTGCCCCTACGCGACCGAGATCTGCGCGCGCGAGGCGCCGCCGCTGGAGCGCGTCGGGCCGGACCATTTCGCGGCCTGTTTCCATCACGACCAGGTGGACCTGGCGCGGTCATTCACGGAAGAAGCGCTATGAACGACGCGATACTCTCGTTCGACTCCGTCAGCCGTACATTCGCCACGCGGCGCGGGCAGATCCGTGCGGTGGACGATATCTCGCTGGCGATCGCGCGGCGCGAAATCCTCTGCCTCGTCGGCGAGAGCGGGAGCGGCAAGACGACGATGGCGCGGATGGCGGCGGGGCTGCTCCGGCCGACAAGCGGCGTCGTGCGCTACGAGGGGCGCGATCTGAGCGCGATGACGAAGGACGAGTTCAAGACGTATCGCCGCGCCGTCCAGATCGTTCACCAGGACCCCTACGCCTCATTGAACCCGGTGCACACGATCGGCGAGACACTGCGCGCGCCGCTCCTCCATCACCACCTCGCCCGCGGGCGGCGGCAGGCAGACGACCGGGCGGCCGAACTGCTCGAACGGGTGGACCTCACACCGGCGGGGAACTTCATCGGCAAGCATCCGCACCAGCTCTCCGGTGGCCAGCGGCAGCGCGTCTCGATCGCGCGGGCGCTGGCGCTCAACCCGCGCATCATCATCGCGGACGAGGCCGTCTCGATGGTGGACGTCTCGATCCGCGTCAGCCTCCTCAATACGATGCTCCGCCTGCGCGACGAACTGGATGTCACCTTCCTTTTCATCACGCACGATCTCGCCGTCGTCAAGTACTTCGCGTGGGAGGGGAATGTCGGCGTGATGTACGTCGGCAATCTCGTCGAGTACGGCCGCACGCCGCAGGTGATCGGCGCGCCGCTGCACCCGTACACACGGGCGCTGATCGCCGCGATCCCGGAAGCGGACCCGGACCTGACGCGGGAGAAGGAGAAGCTGCAACTGCGCAGTATCGACATCCCGAACCTGCTGGACCTCCCCACGGGCTGTGTCTTTCACCCGCGCTGCCCGTATTTCGTGCCGGGGCTTTGCGACGCCACAGTCCCGGCGTTCATGGATGTCGGGGAGGGGCGCGATGTCGCCTGCCACATCGTAGCGCGCGAGCGTGGCACGATCGCGATGGGCGACGCGGCGGGATGAGCATGAGAGGAGGGATCGTGGGCCGTGGGCAGTGAGCGGCGTGGGGCATTCACTCAGCACTCAGCACTCAGCATTTCGTATATGGAAGAGGAGGCACCAGATGGTTGTTGACGAGACGAAACGCACCGTTGCGGTGACGCGCCGCCGGTTCCTGGCAGTGATAGCGGGCGTAGCGGCGAGCGCGGCGCTCGCCGCCTGCGGGAGCAGCAATGCAACCGATACGCCGAAGGCCGACACGAGCCCGACCACTGCGGCGGGGCAGCCCACCACTGCCGCCGGCCAGCCAACGACTGCTGCCGGCCAGCCGACGACGGCTCCGGCGACAACGAGCAAGGCGGGGAACAAGGAGTTCCACTCCGCCTGGCCCTATGAAGTGCCGCCGACGGGCAACTTCAACATGATTCAGGGCGTCTCGCACACGATCATGAACCCGCCGAACATCTACGGGGACCTCATCGTTCAGCCGTTCGCCATGTATTACTGGAAAGATGACAAGTGGCTGCCGCTGATGGCGACGGACTGGAAGTTTGTGGGCGGTGACACCTTCTCGGTCACGCTGCGCAAGGGCGCGAAATGGAGCGACGGCAAGGATTTCACCTCGAAGGATGTTCTCAGCACCTTCTGGTGCATGCGCCTGATGTCCCACAGCGTCTGGAAGTACGTGGACAAGATTGACGCGCCGGACGCGTCCACCGTCAACTTCCACATGAAGCAGCCCTCGACCGTCGTGCAGCGGTACGTGCTCCGCACGAACACCATGTCGGATGTCACCTATGGCCCGTGGGCGAAGCGGGTACAGGACCTCTTCAATGGCGGGAAGTCGGTCAGCGACCCGGAAGGTAAGCAGCTTTTGCAGGAGTTCACCAACTTCAAGCCGGACGACGTGATCGCCAGCGGCCCCTTCAAGTTCGACACGAAGAGCATCACGAACGCGCAGATGACGCTGCCGAAGAACACAATGGCATGGAACGCCGATCAGGTGCTCTTCGACAAGATCGTCAACTACAACGGCGAGACACCGGACGTGTCGCCGCTCGTCCTCAGCAAGGAGATCGATTACGCGACGCACGGCTTCCCGCCCTCGACGGAGCAGGCGATGCAGCAGGCGGGCGTCCGCGTCCTGCGGCCACCGGTCTATAACGGCGGCGCGATCTTCATCAACTTCGATAAACTGGGGAATATCCTCGGCGACAAGAAGGTGCGGCAGGCGCTCGCCTACGCGATCGACCGCGATCAGAATGCGAAGGTGACGTACGCCGACTCCGGCAAGGGCGTCAAGTATATGACGGGGATGAGCGACATCCTCGTGCCGAAGTGGATGCCCGACGCCGACGTGAAGGCGCTCAATCTCTACCCCTACGACCCGGCGAAAGCGGCCAGTATGCTCACGGACCTCGGCTGGAAGAAGGGCGGCGACGGCGTCTGGGCGACGAAGGACGGCACGCGCGCCGAGTTCGAAATGCTCACCCCCGCCGAATACGTGGACTCGTCCACCTCCGCGCAGAACGCCGCCGAGCAGCTGACGAAGTTCGGTTTCAAGACGACGGTGCGCGCGATCACCTACACGCAGTTCCCCGTCGATCTCGACAAGGGTAATTTCCAGTTGGCGCTCTCCGGCTGGGGCGCGAGCACGAACCCGCATCCATTCTTCTCGTACGACAACAACCTGTTCCTGCACAATACGCGCGCCCTCAACAACGGCGGCAAGGGCATGGCCTTCAGCCTGAAGCAGAAGACGGACGTGGCGGGCGATGTGGACCTGGAGAAACTGACGCTCGACAGCGCGGACGGGCTGGACGAGGGGGCGCAGAAGTCGAACGTGGCAACGATCGCGAAGGTCTCGAACGAGCTCCTGCCGATCATCCCCCTCTACGAGCGGTACGGCAACAACGCCGCGTTGGAGAAGGTGCGCGTCCAGGCATGGCCGCCGGACGACGACCCGATCCTGCAGAACGCACCCTACGCGGACGGCATCGTGACGATGCTCATGCTCACCGGGCGCCTGAAGCCGGTATAGGGGCGTAGTGGGCAGTGGGCAGTGAGCAGTGGGCAGTAGACAGAGGGGAACCAATCCCACTGCCCACTATCCACTGCTCACTGCTCACTGCCCTCGTGGAGGGAGCATGGATGTACGCGCGGCGATGGAGAGCCAGTTCGCGAGCATGACTGTGGAGGAGAAGATCGGGCAGTTGGTGATAGCATCGCTGCCCGGTACGGAGATGGACGAGGAGAGTGCCGCGCGGCTGCGGGACGGCCACTACGCGGGCGTTGTGCTCTTCAGCCGGAACATTACCTCCGTGCCGCAGACGCTGGCGCTGACGGCGGCGATTCGCGCGTGCTGCACGGTGGCGGGGCTGCCGCCGATCATCGGCGCCGATCAGGAGGGCGGGCGCGTCCGGCGGCTGATGGCGGAGGCGACGGCCACGCCGAGCGCGATGGCGTTGGGCGCAACGGGCGACCCCGCGCTGGTGGAGCGGACTGGCGAGGCGGTCGGTCGGGAACTGCGCGCCTTGGGCATCAACACCGATTACGCACCCGTCGCGGATGTCAACAACAATCCGCGCAACCCGGTGATCGGCACGCGCTCCTTCGGCGAGTCGCCGGAGCGGGTGGGCGAAATGGTCGTCGCCTTCGCGCGCGGGCTGCGGAGCGTCGGCGTCGCGGCGACGGTCAAGCACTTCCCCGGTCACGGCGACACGCAGGTAGACTCGCATCTCGATCTGCCGACGATCCCGCACGATCTCGACCGGCTCCGGGCGGTCGAACTACCCCCCTTCGCCGCCGCGATCCGCGCCGGGGTGCCGTTGGTGATGACCTC
>JBPCMC010000129.1:0-19056 GCA_051002645.1 Thermomicrobiales bacterium | reverse complement strand
GGCCACCGACCGATCTGAGCGCCTACAGCGATTTCGTGCGCATGTTCACGACGCACTATCGCGGCAGAATCGCCGCCGTGCAAATCTGGAACGAGCCGAATCTGAGCCAGGAGTGGGGCGGCACACTTAACGTCGTCCAATATACCGATATGCTCAAGCGCTCCTTTCAGGCGGCGAAGCAGGGCGACCCGGATGTGACCGTTGTCACCGCCGCGATGGCCCCGACGAAAGAGACGAATCCCGCCGTTGGCGTCTCCGACCTCACCTTCTACGAGCAGATGTATCAGGCGGGGGCGAAGGGGTCGTTCGATGTGCTGGCGGTCAATGTCTACGGCCTCGGCGAGCCGCCGGACGACCGCCGCCTCTCCGCCGACCGCTTCAATGTCTCCCGCCCGATCCTTGTCCATGAGATCATGACGCGCTACGGCGACACAGCCATACCCGTCTGGGCGACCGAGTTCGGCTACAACTCGCTGCCGAAGGGGTGGAATGGCGAGCCGAGCATCTGGGGGCCGAATGTGGACGAGCAGACGCAGGCGCGCTACCTCGTCGGCGGGCTGACGCGGATGAAGGAGGAATGGCCGTGGATGGGCACGGTCTTCATCTGGGGCTTCCGCTGGGTAGAACCGCCGGGACAGTTCGGCTACCCGGTTGGCGGTCCCTACGGCCGACCAAAACCCGAACCATACTTTGGCCTGGTCGACTACGCATGGCGGCAACGCCCCGCGTGGCTCGCGGTCAAACAGTTTGCACAAAGCCAGACCTTGCGCACCGGCCGCACCGCCGCGACAGACGCGCTGATCCAGCCGGGGCCGGGGTGGGAGCGCGCCGATGGCTCGGCGACGACGCTTGCCGCCAGTGGTAGTTTGCCGGATGCCGCGCTGACCGTGCCATTTACTGGCACCGATCTGGCGGTCGTTGGCACGGGCAGCAGCGTTCGCCTTACCGTGGACGGCAAGGACGGCGGCACGGTCGCCCTCGCACCCGCAGCCAACGGTGCGACACGGCTGGCGAGCAACCTCGCGGACGGCCCGCATACCGTCGTCCTCCACTCCACGGGCGGGACGGTGCGGTTGAGTAGCTTCCTCGTGCAGCGTCGGGCCGCGTTCGGCTGGGTATTGCCACTCCTCACGCTCGGCGTCATCCTGATCGGCGCAGGAGCGATCAGCACGGTGATTGCCGAGACGCTCGGCGCAATCGACGACTTCCGCGCGCGCAAGGCCAGGAGAGGGAACGTGGCGACGATACCGGAAACGAGCGTGCGATGAGCAGGGCGATCCGTCTCTGGGCAGGCGCCTACCGCGAGCCGCTGCTCTGGCCGCTCGGCGCGGCGGTTCTGCTCCTCTTCCTCATGCCCTCCGCGATGACGGCGCTCGTGCCGCTCGCGATGGTCGGGGTGATCGGGCTGCGGCGACCCGCGCTCGTCGTGATGGTCATTCCGGTCACCTTCCCCTTCCACGATGTCACCTCGCCCGCCGCGCATCTCCATCTGGACCGCACCGCCCTGCTCATCGGCATCGCCCTGCTCGCGGCCCTCGGGCATGTCGTGTTAGCGGCGCTCCCTGCCTACCTGCCCGCAGTCGGTACACTGTCGGCGGCAATCGTCGAGGAGACGTGGACGCGCGAGGAGATCCGCGCCTTCCCGACGGAGTTGATGGCCTTCCTCACCAAGCCCGGCACTTGGGCGGCGCTCTCGCTCTTCCTGCTCGGCCTCTTCTCGCTCTTCACCGTCGCGGACCGCGAGTTCCGGGGCAACAGCATCCGCGAGTTCCGCATGACCATCCTCTTCCCGGTCATTCTCTTCCTACTCGCCGCCGCGCTCCTGGAAGGGAGCGAGCGACGACCGGCGCTCTTCCAGTTGCTCATCCTCGGCGTGGCCGCGGTGATCGTCTCCGGCGTGATCATTGCCCTGATCGCCTACCTCCAGTTCGCGCACGGTGGCGGCCTCGATGTGGAGGGGGTGCGGCGCGTCCGCTCCGTCTTCCACCACCCGAATGAGTTGGCGCTCTATCTCGGGCGGATCGTTCCCGTCACTGCCGCCTACGTCTTCTTCGGGCCGCGCGGCTGGCGCACCTGGGCGTACCTCGCCGCCACGGTGGTGATGCTCGGCGGGATCGGCCTCTCCTTCTCGCGCGGCGGCTATATCGGCGTCGCGGCGGCGCTGCTCCTGCTCATTTGCGCCACCGGCAACCGGCGGCTGATCGTCGGCTACATCGCGGCGGGAGTGTTCGTCTCGGTCGCGGCCTTCGCGACGGGCATCGAACGCTTCACCTCGCTCATCCACCCGACGAGCAACAGCGACGGGCTGCGCCTGAACATCTGGGCCTCAACGGCGTGGATGCTGCGCGACCACCCCGCCTGGGGCGTCGGTCTCGATCAGTTCGTCTCGCAATACCCGCGCTACATCAAGCCCGACGCCTGGCAGGAGCGGTTCACCTCGCACCCGCACAACATCATCCTCGATTTCTATGTCCGGCTCGGCTTGCTCGGCCTCGCCTGGCTGATCTTCACGCTCGTCCCCTTCATGGTGCGCGGCTGGCGCGCGGCGATGCGGCGGAAGGCGGAGGGTGACCTCGTCCGCTTCGCGCTCGTCATCGGCGCGACGGGAGCGCTCGTCGATTTCACCGTGCATGGCATGGTCGATCAGGATTACTTCCTCCACATGCTCGCCTACGGCTTCTGGTTCGCGATCCTGATTATCCGCGTCTGCGCACTCGACCGGCCCGTTGATGACGGCAACGGGCTTCCGGTCGGGCCGCGCGTGGCGCCAGCGCCACTGCCGCAGCGTACACCGGACATCGTTCTCACCAATCCGGCTACCCCACTCGCGGGACGCCGCCATCCCGTGTAGGATTACGAAGGACTGAGGACTGAGGACTAAGGACTGAGAGGTCCGCTTCTCTCCTCTTCATTGAGCAGGGAATGGAAGAGGAGTTGACGTGCGCATACTGGTCGCGGGCGGGGCGGGATTTGTCGGCTCGCATCTCACGGATGCCCTGCTCGCCGAGGGGCATGAGGTCGTCGTCTGGGACAACCTGATCACCGGCAACATGGCGAACCTCGCCCACCTCGCCGCGCATCCCCACTTCTCCTTCCTCCGGCAGGATATCGTCGAGGCGTTGCCCGATCCCGGCGCGATCGACCGCCTCTACCATCTCGCCTCCCCCGCCTCGCCGGAGGGGTATCGCGGCCACCCGATCGAGACCCACCTGACCAACTCCCTCGGTACCTACCACCTGCTCGAACTCGCCAAGGCGAGCGGCGCCCGCCTGCTCCTCGCCTCGACGAGCGAGGCGTACGGCGATCCGCAGGAGCACCCGCAGAAGGAGACCTACCGGGGCTACGTCAACTCGGTCGGGCCGCGCAGTTGCTACGACGAGAGCAAGCGGTTTGCCGAGTCGCTGACGATGGAGTACCACCGATTGTACGGGCAGGACATCCGCATCGTGCGCATCTTCAACACCTACGGGCCGCGCATGGACATCGCCGACGGGCGGGTGATCCCGAACCTCCTCTCGCAAGCCCTGCGCGGTGAGCCGATGACCCTCTACGATGGCGGGGAGCGGACGCGGGCGTTCTGCTACGTGACGGACCTCGTGCGCGGACTGATGGCGGTGATGGAGGGGGAGCGGGCGAAGGGCGAGGTGATCAACCTGGGCAATCCCGACGAGCGGACGATCCGCTCGCTGGCCGAGGCGATCCTCGCAGCGACAGATCGGGACGTACCATTCGTGGAGCGGCCGACGGCGGTGGGGGACGATCCGGGGCGGCGCTGCCCGGACATCACGAAAGCGCGCACCCTCGTCGGCTGGGAGCCGTCGGTGCCGCTCGACGAGGGACTCCGGCTGACGATTCCCTATTTCGAGCATGTCCTCGCCGAACGAGGACTGAGGACTGAGGACTGAGGACTGAGGACGAAGACAGAGAGGGCGCCCACAAGGGGTGCCCCTACAACCCCTCTCGCTCCCCCTCTCTATTGCTGACACGCAATGGAGAGGCAGGTGCCCTCTGGGCAGTGGGGGGGGGTGAGGTTCCCCACCAGATGCAATTCCCCGCGCCGCTTCCGCGCCTCCAATTGAGCCGGTGGATGGACGAGCTCCGGGGCTATCGGTATGCGCCGCCCGCGCTGACACTGCTCTTGGCGCTCGTCGCGCTCGGGCTGTTGGCAACCGTCGGGTCGACGGCGATTGTCGCGCTCGTCATCGGCAGCGCTATCGTCCTGCTCACGCTGGCGGAGCCGCGCTACGGGCTCTACCTCGCCGTGCTCTCGGTGCCGGTGCAGCAATACGGCTCCCTCAAAGGGCTGACGGCGACGCAGGGAGCCTTCCTGCTCGTGCTCGGCGCGTGGGCGGCGGGCAAACTGCTGCGCGGGGCGCGGTGGGAGGTGCTGCGGGACGCGAATCTCTGGCGCTTCGCCCTCTTCTATATCGCCATCCTCGCCTCGGGACGGGTCGCGGGGGACATCAAGGCGACGCTCACCGAAGGGTTTCATTGGGGTGAGGCACTGGCGATCTATGTCATCGCTCGCGACACGCTGCGCACACGCCGGGACTGGGCGGGGCTGGTCACCTGCTTCTTCGTCGGCGCGAGCGGGGAGGCGTTCATCGGCACGGTGCAGAGCAAGCTCGGCCTCGGCAATCTCTCCTTTTTCGTCGGCGGTATCGCGCGCTCCTTCGGGACGTTCGGTCGGCCGAACTCGTATGCCGGGTATCTCGAAATGATCCTCCCCTTTGCCGTCGCCGTCTCGCTCTGGGCGCTCTTCACCCTGCCGGGAGCGGTGCGGCGCTGGCACGCGGCGGTGGCGTGCGGTGCGCCGTTGATCGAGGAGCGACGCGCCCTGCTGCCGCTGCTCGGCTTACTGATCGTCCTCGCCGGTGCGGGCGCGACCGCGCTGATGCTCGCGGCGGGTATCACGCTCTCGCTCTCGCGCGGGGCATGGTTCGGCGCGGCGGCGGGATTCCTTGTCATGATGCTACTGGCCGGGCGGCGCTGGGCGATTGCCGCGCTCGTCGCGGGCGGGCTGCTCATTGCGACCCTCGCACTCGGCGGGGCGGGCGTGCTGCCGAAGACGATCCAGGATCGGATCGGCAGCGTCGGCAGCAGCCTGATCCTGCTCGATTACTACAAGGTGCCGATCACGGATACCAACTTTGCTGTCAAGGAGCGGATGGCCTACTGGTTCGGCGGCATCCGCATGGCGGAGGATCATCCGTGGCAGGGCGTCGGCCTCGGCAACTATGGCGCGCAGTACGACACGAAGTACTTCACCTCGCCCTTCATGAAGTCGCAGGTCCACGCGCACAATTACTACATCCACATCACGGCGGAGACGGGGGTGATCGGCCTGGCGGCCTACCTGCTGCTGATTGGCGGCGTGCTGGCGACGGGCATCGGCGCGGTGCGTCGGACGGCGCGCGATCCCTTCGCCCGCGCACTCGCCCTCGGCGGCGTTGGGGTCATTGTCGCGGTGGCGGTGCATAACCTCTTCGAGGACTTGCATGTCCTCAGTCTCGGTGTCCACCTCAGCGCGGTCTGGGCGCTGCTCGCGTCGATCCGTGCCAGCGACGAATAGTGTTGGTTTCGGCTGTACTGTTATGGTCGCGGCGCTCACCGTCTCCTCCCGCCGATCGTGAAACGCGGTACAATGGGCAATACAGCGATGCGCGCCCGGAAGATTGCCGGGCGCGCCGATTGAGGAAGGGATAACGACCGATGGCGACGCTCGCGCCTGTTGAAGAAAGCCACCAACCGCTTGAGCATTTGCTGCGCGGTTTCACCGATCACGATGCTCCCGAACCGTCGATCATCAACGCCTGCGTCCACTGCGGACTTTGCCTCTCCTCCTGCCCGACCTATGTCGAGACGGGGCACGAGGCGTCGTCGCCGCGCGGGCGCATTTACCTGATTAAGATGGTCAGCGAAGGTAATCTGGACATCGAGGACGAGGTCTTCACCGGCCAGATGAGTCAGTGCCTCAACTGCCGCGCCTGCGAGGCGGTCTGCCCCTCCGGCGTGCAGTACGGGCGACTCGTCGAGGCGGCGCGCGATCAGATTCAGCAAGTCGAAGGCGACGAGCAGCCCGCACCGGTACAGGTGACGCGCGGCGCAGTCTTCGGCCTGCTCTTCCCACATATGCCGCTCTTCCGCGCCTTCTCGTGGCTGATGCGCGTCTACCAGCGAAGCGGTGTGCAGACGCTCACCCGGCGGAGCGGCATTCTCAAACTGCTCAAACTCCAGGAGCAGGAAATGCTCTTACCGACGATGGACGACAAGTTCTTTGTCCCGCGCGGCAACGTCCTCCCCGCCACGAATGGCGCTGCGGAGCACACCGTCGGCATCTTCGCCGGGTGCATCCAGTCCACCGCCTTCGCGGACGTGACGCGGGCGACGGCGCGGGTGCTGGCGGCGAACGGTAACGATGTCTGCGCCTTCGCGGGGCAGGGGTGCTGCGGCGCCCTGCACGCCCACGCGGGCGACTTGGATGGCGCGCGCGACTTGGCGAGGAAGAATATCGACGCCTTCGAGCGGAGCGGCGCGGAAGCGCTGATCGTCAACGCGGCGGGCTGCGGCGCGCAGTTGAAGGATTACACTCACCTGCTGGAGCACGATCCCGCGTACGGGGGGCGGGCGGCCGCCTTCGGCGCGAAGGTCAATGACGCGACCGAGTGGCTGGCGAAGCACCCGCTGAACACGGCGGATATGGGCGAACTCGACGTGACCGTCACCTACCAGGAGCCGTGCCATCTCTGCCATGCGCAGCGCATCTCCAAGCAGCCGCGCGCACTGATGAACGCGATCCCCGGCCTGACGCTGGTCGAGATGAATGAATCGAGCCTCTGCTGCGGCTCCGCCGGTATCTACAACATCACCCAGCCCGAGATGGCCTCCCGCCTCGGCGAACGCAAAGTCGCCAATGCGCAGGCGACGAACGCGGACATCGTCATCTCCGCAAATCCCGGCTGCATGATCCAGGTCGGCGGCATCCTCCGTCAGCATGGCAGCGACATGGAAGTCGCGCACATCATGTCCCTCATGGATCGGGCGTATCAGGCGGGGAAAGTAACGAGTAGCGAGTAACGAGTAGAGATGCCAGGTTCCCTCTCGTTACTCGTTACTCGCTACTCGTTACTGCTTCGTTGTACTCGCGTTGACAAAACGTGCGCCGCTTCGTTAGGATGGCGACGCAGATTTGTTTGCGGTATCAGTAGCATCGTGTTGAGGTGTCACCCGGATGGTCGCCCCCGCCGGTTCGTATTCGCCGCTCTCGCTGGCAACACGTCTCGTGCAGGCGGTGGACGCGCCCGACCCGACCGGCGCGGCGCTGTCGGCGGTCAGTGAGACGCTCGGCAGCAGTGCGACCGCCTTCTATGCCTTCAACCCTGCGGATAGTACGATTTTCATGACGCACGCGACCCTTGGCGACGCGCTCTCGCGTGACGCGATCGCGCTGCACCACCTCGATGACGACAGCGTCGCCGCCCGGACGATTCGCGAGCAAGGGCCGATGATTGAGCGCGCCTATGCGCCGCCGGATGAGGTAGGCGAGGCGCTCGCCGCGCTGGGGATGCGGCCGCCGTATAATCTCGTCTCGCTGCCCGTCACCGCCAATGATCTCCGCTTCGGTGCGGTCCAGGCGGTCAATGTCGCGCCGAGCTATGTCGGGACGGATGCGGCGGGTGCGCTCGCGGAGATCGGCGTCCTCTTCGGCGCGGCGCTCGCCAGCGCCCGGCGACGCAACGAACTGACGACGCTCGGCACGACGATCGCGCGGGTCAATGCCTCGCTGGACCTGAAGGCGACGCTCAATGCGATCCTGCAAGGGTTGATGGCGCTCGTGCCATGCGTGTCGTCGGCGATCTATCTCGATGGCCTCGCACCGGACGCGCTCGTGCAGATGGCTATGCGTACCGAGGGTGAGGGGGAGCGGTATCCGACCACGCAACCCCGTCCGCTCGATGGCAGCCTGACGGGATGGGTCTACCGGCACCGGCAGGCCGTCAATGTGCCCGATCTACACGACGATCCGCGCGTGCTGCGCCACGGCCCCGATGCCCTACCCCCTGGGACGAGTATCCGCAGTTCCCTGATGGTGCCGCTGATGGTCGGGGAGAGACCGGTCGGCACGCTGATCGCCTCCCGGCGCGGCACGCACGCCTTCACCGAGGGTGACCTGCACACCGTCGAGCGGCTCGCCCCTCTCGCCGCCCAGGCAGTCGTCAATGCGCGCCTCTATGCCGAGGCGGAAAGCGGTCGCGAGCGCTCTGAGCGACTATTGGAGGACATGGCCGACGCCATCATCCGCCTCGACCGCAACAGCATCGTCAAGGGATGGAACAGGGGCGCGGAGCGGCTCTTCGGCTACACAGCGGCGGAAGTGCTCGGCAACGAGCCGCCGCTCATTCCGCTCGACGATACTCCCGAGACGGCGGGGCTCTGGGAGCGAGTGCTCGATAACGGCGAGAGTTTCACGCAGATCGAGAACAGACAGCGGCACAAGGCCGGGCACTGGCTTGATACGCTCGTCTCCCTCTCCCCGTGGCGCGAGCGGGGCGAGATCGTCGGGGCGATCGGTATCCTGCGGGACATCACCGCCCGCCACAAACTGGAGACCGAACTGGCGCAGCGCGTCGCTGACGGCGCACGGCGCGAGCGCGACGCCGCCTTCATCGCGGCGGTCGCGCAGGCGTGCAACTCCGCCGCTGACGGCCCGGCGACGCTGCAGATGCTCGCGGACCTGACCGCGCAGTGGGCAGATTCCGCCTCGGTCGTCACCTTCGAGGGAGGGCGCACCGGCCTCGCCGCTTATGCCTCCAAGACCCCCGAAGCCGACGAGCCGATCCGCCGGATCATCGCGGCACGAGCGGAGCAGCAGCCGGAGAGTATCCTGGAGGCGCGCATCGCCGCCGAGAAGACGCCACGGCTCCTCGATCTGCGCGGCAACACACTCGCGTTGCCACTGATGGAGGCGGCGCGAACGCGCGGATACCACACGCTCGCCTCCGTACCGATCCGCGCCATCGGTGAGGTCGTTGGTGTGCTCAGTGTGGCGGCGCGCGGCGAGACGCTGCTGGATACGCAGTCGGTCGCCACGCTGGAACTCGTCGCCGAGCAGGCGGGCCTTGCCATCGCACGGGAGCGGCTCAACCAGCAAGTCGCGGCGCAAGTGACGACTTTGCAGCGGCGGGAGCGCGACACGGCGTACCTCGCGGCGGTGGCACAGGCGTGCAACTCGGCGGCAGATGGCCCGGCGATCCTCCAGGCGCTCGCGGGCCTCACCGCTGGCTGGGCGGACGACGCGCGGGTAATCACCTTCGCGGAGAGCCGCCAGACGCTCGCCGCCTACGCCACCCGCACACCCGAAGAGGACGCCGCGATCCGCGATCTCCTCATGACCACCTATGCGAGCGGCGCGCGCCGGATGCTCGCGGTCGAGGCGGCGCGCGAAACGTATGAGGCGGTGATCGAGGACCTGGAGACGCTACCGATGACACCGCTCCTCGCCGCCTGCCTGGCGCGCGGCTATCACACGAAGGCGTTCATGCCGATCCGCGCGGCGGGCGAGGTAGCGGGTGTTCTCGTCGCTGGCGCACGCGGCGAGACGACGCCGTTCGACGCCGAGTCCTTGACGGTACTGGAGTTGGTGGCGGAGCAGGCGGGGCAGGCAATCACCAAGGATCGCCTACTCCGGCAGGTGCGGACGCAGGTGCAGGAGTTGGAGGAGGCAAACCGCCACAAGGACGACTTCCTTGCCTCCCTCTCCCACGAGCTGCGCACGCCGCTGAACGCCATCCTCGGCTTCGGTCGCTTGATCGCCGACGGCTTGATCGACGATGGGGACGAACTGCACGAAGCGGCAGACGACATCGTGGCGAGCGGTGAACTCCTCCTCGCGCAGGTGAACGACCTGCTCGATATGGCGCGCATCGGCGCGGGCCGCGTACTACTCGGGGCGGACGCGGTGGATGTCGGAGATGTCGTCCACGGGTGCGAGCGGGTCCTGGCGCCGCTCATCGCCGCGAAGGGGCAGGAGTTGCACGTCCACATTCCGCCGGGGACACCGCCGATCCGTGGCGACGCCGCGCGCCTCACGCAGGTGATGCTGAACCTCTTGACCAACGCGCACAAGTTCACGCCGGAGGGCGGGGTAATCACCGTCACGATTCATGCGACCGGAGAGACGGTATCGCTCGCCGTGCGGGACACAGGCATCGGCATCGCGCCCGAGCACGCCGCATTGGTCTTCGAGCCCTTCCGCCGCGTCGAGACGGGCTACGCCCGCGCCCAGAGCGGCACCGGCCTTGGCCTCGCCCTCTCCCGCCGCCTCGTCGAACTGATGAGCGGCACGCTCACGCTGGAAAGCGCCCCCGGCGCCGGCAGCACCTTCACCGTCACCCTCACCGCCTTCACCGTCACCCTCACCGCCCTCCCCGTCCCCTCCCTCGTCTGACCGGAAACCGGGGATGAACCACAGAGACACAGAGAACACAGAGAGCGCAGAGGGGGAAAGAAGAAAAAGACTTCTCTCTTCTCTGCGTTTCCTCTGTGCTCTCTGTGTCTCTGTGGTTCACATCCCTTCACGGAGCCCAGAGGACGAAGACTTGGGCGTCGGTGTGGCGGGCGTGGGTGAAGATCGTTTCGAGGTCGGCGATGAACTGCTCGGGCGCGCGGAGGATATCGCGCGTGGCGCGGGCGAGGCCGGGCCGGCGGACGACCCAGAAGTGAAAGCGGGGGCCGTGCGGCGGGTCGATCAGCACGCGACGCAATGCGGGCAGCGCCGCGAGGATGGCGTCGCGCTCGGCATCGGAGAAGAAGAGCGCACCCTCCTCGCTCCACGCGGGGTCGGTCTCCGGGGTGAGCAGGGCGAGCCGCGCTTCCGCCGCCTCGCCGCCGAGGGTGATGAGCAGATCGAGCAGGGCAATCACGTCTGGCACGCTCGCCGCGACCGGGCGCGGGTGCGAGCGCAGCAGCCCGAACGGCCCGCGCCGCGCTGGCTCCTCAGCCGGTTCGTCGAGGAATTGGCGGATCAGCCCGGCGGCATTGCGGATCGAGTAGGCGAGGTGCGGATACCGCTCCATGGCGAGCGCTTGCACGAGAACCCAGGTGAGATAGCCGTTCCAATACCCCGGCGACTCGCGATTCGCGAAGGTGGCGTAGGTCGCGGCGAAGTCCGGCGCGACAGTCGCGCAGGCGGCGGGATCGGCGCGGCACGCCGCGATTGCATCACGTACGCGCGACGACCGCGCCACCGCCCAGAGTTCACTCGTCATCCGCCCATCCTTCCCCATCGTCCCATAGTCCCGCGCGCATCCTACCGGGCGACGCACGGACAAGCAAGGGAGGGCGTTGTGGCGGATGAGTTTCAACGTCGATCGGTCGAGGAAGCGGGGCAAACCCGGTGGTGGCGCAGGTTACAGCCTGCGCCACCGGAGAATTAGTCGTCCGCGAGGACGACACCCTGGGCGGAAGGGGTGACGACTGGCTCCCAGCAGATATTGCAGCGCGGCCGGGAGCTCGCGAAGCGCGTATCGCCGAAGCGACCACAGCGACCGACCGCGTCTGCATCGGTACGAGCATCTGCAGCGATCTGCTCCCAATGATGGCACCCACCACAGGTAAGCCGCTGCGGGGCGGGTGGTGCTGACTGCATAATTTGCATGAAAAACTCCCTTCGGGCGCATACCGCACCGATTGGCGAGAAACATGATGATGCCACTCAACCCATAACGAGGACGCTACATCAGGCGAGGCGCCGCGATTGTTACCCCAATTCATGTGCAATAATCGCGGACCACATGCGATCATTGTACGGCCTTTTAGCCCATTTGCAAGCCCTAAAGCCCGCATCTCCATCAGCACCGAAGGGAATTGTTATTGCGTTGTTACGTTGAAAAGAGTCGATCACTTAGAGATCCAATAAACTGTGCGGTGTTTTCCGCTTCGGCGTACAAAATTGGCGAAAGGAAAGTGACACACACCGCAGCGCGTCGCGGCCAATGGATACTGGCGGGCAATAGTTCCGCTGCGCCAACGATTCGCACCGGCACGACGGGGCGGTGCGCCTGCCGCGCGAGTAGGGCGACACCTCGGTGCAATTTCCTTTCATCCTCCGCATGATCGGGGATTGCCCCTTGCGGGTAGATGACGATAGAATAGCCGGAACGTAACCACGTAATTGCGTCATTGAGCGAATGACGCGGGGAGCCGGTGCGGTCGATCGGCACGGCGCCGAAGGCGAGGGCCACGAACGGACCGAATCCGGGGCGGGAGCGGCGGAAAAAGAAATCGCGCGCGGCGGTGACGACGACCCGGTCGCCATGCCTGCCCAATGCCCGGAGGATGAGCGGCGTATCCGCCATGCTCGTATGCGTCGCCGCGTAAATCACCGGGCCGGGCGGGATGTGCGCGATGCCTTCGACGGTGAAGCGACGCATCCACGGCGCGAGGAGCAGGCGATAGAGGTACGCCGTGAGGAGGCGGCGCAGCAGGCGCACCGGCCCCCCCCCCACCCAGCGGTACGGCAGCGGCCGTTCGCGTGACATCCCGCCGCCTTATTGCGCGGGTGGGGTCGTGACGAAGGCGCGCAGCAGGTTCACCGTCGCGGTGATGTCGCTCTCCTCGACCATCTCGGTGGCCGTGTGTGTGTAGCGCGTCGGTGTGCCGATCAGGGCGGCGGCAATGCCGTGATCGAAGAAGGCGTGCGCGTCGGAACTATAGTTCGCGTAGACGCCGTGCTGGAAGGGGATATTGTTCGCCTTCGCCACGTCCGCCAGCCGCCAGAGCAGCCGCCGGTCGTAGTGGAGCCCCCCGTCTTTGTGCACGAGGGTCGGGCCGCCGCCGAGATGGGTGGCGTACTCCTCCTCCCTCACCGTCGGCACATCGCCGACGAGGCCAACATCGAGCGCGATGGCGAGATCGAAATGATACCGATGCGCCAGCGCCCGCGCGCCATGTATCCCGCCCTCTTCCTGCACCGTCGCGCCGAACCAGAGGTCATAGTGGAGTGCGTTGGTGTCGAGGTCATCGAGCATCAGGTCCATGATGGCGAGCAGCATCCGGTCATCCATCGCCTTGCCGACGATCCGCGTGCCGAACCGCCGCGCCGGCCAGGACCAGATGACGCCCGCGCCGACATGGACGCCGCGCTCCTCGACTTCCGCCCGGCTCTTCGCGCCGATGTCCACGAAGAAGTCGTTAAAATCGAGGTGCGCCTTATCCATTTGCGCCTGGGTGAGCGTGTGGCCGCTGGCGGCGACAAAGATGCCCTCCGCCACGACGCCGTGCCGCCCGACGACTTGCGCGACCTGCCCGATCATGAAGCGGCGACCGGGCGACGCGCGGCGCATGCCCTGCGCGGTATCGAGCAGCAGGAACCCTTTGTCCGTGATGTAGCGGACGACGAAGCCGATCTCGTCCATGTGCGCCTGGACGAGCAGCTTCGGCCCGCTCCCACCGACGCGGCAGACGATATTGCCGACGGGGTCCTCGTGCCACTCCGCCATCCGGTCGCGCCACCGCTCCCGCAGCCAGGCGCGCACCGCCTCCTCCTGCCCCGACGGGCCGGGAATCGCCAGCACCTCCGTGAGGAGGTTGAAAATCCGGTCGCTTCCCCCGTCCCCACCCGGCATCTCCCGCTCCCTTCGCTCACTCTAATCGCGCCGCGCAAGAATACTGACGCATGGAAGGCTCGGCAAGGGCACGCTCCGAAGCGACGTCTCGGTATGTCCATGCACACCGCACGCTTGTGGCAATAACGCCGCGAGTGCGAGGAGCGAGAGGTATGATGTTAAGAAGTTGTGGATGCCCAGTAATGCACGTACACTAGGGAGAAGCGGCAGTGAGGCCGTCGTTTTGCCATCGTGAAGGTCCGCTGGCGCGATGGGCAGGGAGATAAGGGGGCAGATGACGGTTTGTGTCGTTGGGGCGATGCGCTCCGGTACATCGATGGTAACGAATCTGCTGCGGCTCTCGGGACTCTTCCTCGGCGCGCACGATGACCTCTTGCCGCCCGCTCCCGACAACCCCGATGGCTTCTGGGAGAATACGCGGTTTGTCGCGCTCAATGACGCGATGCTCAACGAATTCGGCGGCGCGTGGGACTGCCCGGCGGTCTTTCCGGACAATTGGGAGCGCGCCGATCTCTTGCAGCCCATCCACGCGCAGGCGGGGGCGCTCATCGCGGAATTCGCGGGGCAGGCGCATTGGGGGCTGGAAGGACCCGCGCACGAGCCTCACGATGGCCTTCTGGAAGCGGCATTGCCCGGAGATGAACGTCGTGCTGTGCGTGCGCAATCCCCTTGAGGTCGCGCGGTCGTTGCACCGCCGCCAGGGATTCTCGCCCCAGTTGAGTATGAATCTCTGGTATCGCTACAACACGAATGTCGTGGAGCAGACCGCGCGCGCACGCATCATCGTCACCCATTACGAGTCATACTTCCGCGACCCCCAAGCCGAGTTGCGACGGGTGCTGCGCTTCCTCGACATGCCCCATTCCGACGAAACAATCGCCGAGAGTTGCGCGGCGATTTCCGGTGGGTTGCGCCACCATCAGTTCACCGCCGCGCAACTCCGCGCGACGGGTGTCTCCCCGCTCGTGCGCGATCTCTATGATGCACTGGCCGAGCGCGCCGCCTTTGCCGATCCGAGCGAGGACGCGCCCATGCACCGAGATTGGCCCGCCGGGCACGGAGGAGAGCGGACGATCCCGCGCCCCCCGACCGGCAATGGCGCGACACTTCAGGTCGGCACGCTCGATGTGGATACCCTCGACACGATGGTCGTACGCGATGAACTGGCTGCGGTGCGGCAACAGCTCGCCGAGAGCGTTATCACCGCCGAAGGCTTGTTCGCGGATCTCGTCAGCCAGGGCGCATACGTACGGGAAGTGGAGAGCAAACTCGCCACGATGGACGACGCCGTCCACGAGCAGGGCACGTATGTCCAGCGGTTGGAGACCGACCTGAAGAAGGCGGGGGGAGATATCGACGCGCAAGGCACGTATCTCCGCACGCTCGAGACCGATCTGCGCGAAGCGTACGAGACGATGCGCGGCCAGGGCGCCTATGTACGTGAGTTGGAGACGGGGCTCGCCTCGATGGACGAGGCGGTTCGCCAGCAAGGGACGTATGTGCGGGAATTAGAGGGCAAGCTCGCGGTGATGGATGAGGCAGTCCGCGAGCAGGGCGTGTACGTCCGCACGCTGGAAACGGACCTCGCACAAGCGGGGAAGGACATCGACACGCAGGGCGCCTATGTCCGCACGCTCGAAGCCGATCTGCGCGCGGCCTACGAACTGATGCGAACGCAGGGTGAATACGTCCAGAAACTGGAAGATGACGTACGCGCGCTCAACGAGGCAATCGCGGCACAGGGCGAGTACGTCCATAAACTGGAGACCGATCTGCGCGACGTTTGGGCCGCCCGCCACTGAACCCCGGAGATTATTGAGAGACGACATCCGCGCAAGGCGTATCGCCTGGCGCTTCCATCCATGGGACAAACCCTTTCCTTTTCGGCACGAATAGTGCAGTAGACTGGATGGTAAAGGTCTACTGCATTATATCCAAAGGAGAAAGGTCCCATGTCACTGACACGAACCCGCACCATCCCGGTCGTCTTCGCAATCTTGATCGCACTCTTCCTGAGCGCGTGCAGCCTCGGCATCAACTCATCGTCCTCGACGAAACCCGCGCCGACAACTGCGGCGACCGCTGCACCGACGACGGTCGCCACAGCGACGGTCTCCGCAACGACCGCGCCCTCTTCCACAGTGGCCGGAATCACCGCCCCGAACGGCACGACGACGGGGGCGAGCACGGCGGGTAACGCAACGACCGCCAGCGCGAGCACGACTGCAAATGCCGGCGCCAACGCGACCCCAGGCACGACCCTCATCAGTGCGCCTGTCTCGGCATCGGGCCAACTGCTCTCGGTCGCGGCGATCAACCGGGCGGTACGTCCGGCGGTCGTGCAGATCACGAACAACCAGAAGGTGCAGGGACGTTTCGGCCAGTCCAATGGCATTGCGGTACCCGCCGGTGTTGGCACGGGATTTATCTTCGACAAGCGCGGCTACATCCTGACGAACAATCACGTCGTAGACGGCGCCAACTCGCTGACTATCGCCACAACGGACAATAAGACGTATGACGGCAAGATCGTCGGCACCTACGCGCAGGGCGACCTCGCCGTCGTGCAGATCAATGGCAACGGCGACCTCCCGACGGTCGCGCTCGGCGATTCGAGCAAGTTGGAGGTCGGCGATCCGCTCGTCGCGATCGGCAACGCGCTCGCCCTGGCGGGCGGGCCGACGGTGACCTCGGGCGTCGTCTCCGCTCTCGGGCGGGTGCCGCAAGAGCCAGGCAGCAGTTCGTCGGGCAACAGTTCGAGCAGCACGAACGGCCCCTTCCTCGTCGACCTCATCCAGACGGACGCGGCGATCAACCCCGGCAACAGCGGCGGGCCGCTGCTGAACGCGCAGGGGCAGGTTGTCGGCATCAACACCCTCGGCGCGGGGCAGGCGGAGCCGGGCGTGCAGGCGCAGGGGATCGGCTTCGCCATCTCGATCAACTCGGCTAAGCCCGTCGCGGACGCGCTGATCGCCGGCCAGCCGGTGCCGCGCCCCTTCGTCGGCATCACCACCGGGTCGCTCAACCCGCAGCAGGACGCCCAACTCGGATTGCCCGCGAATGCGGGGGTCGGGATCGCCAGCGTGCAATCGGGCTCGCCCGCCGACAAAGCGGGCTTGCAGGCGAACGACGTCATCGTCAAGTTCGACGGCCAGGCCGTCCAGGGTGAGGAAGGTTTTGTCGGCTTCCTGCTCAGTCACAAGCCGGGCGACACGGTGACCTTCACCGTCCTGCGCAACAAGCAACAGCAAGATATCAAGGTCACGCTCGCGCAGGCGCCGACCAGTTAGCAACACCGACGCGAACGCACGAAAGCGGCGTTATCTCCCCGGAGACGGCGCCGCTTTCGTGCGTGAGGAATCGTGGTATCCTCCCCACCGTGGAAAGGATTGACGATGACGGCCTCCACCACGACATCCACCGGCGACGAACAGCATCCAGCAGCAACGCATCGCAGCGTCGCGGAGCATTACCGGCGGCATATTCGCGGTAGTGGTACGGGGCGCGAGGCGCGCTTCCTCATCGCCCTGGCATTCCTGATTACCTTCGCCATCGTGCGCTTCATCACCTACGCGATCCGCTACCACTGGCTCCCCTTTTTGCACGACAACGTCACGAAGAGCGGCCTGCATATCCATCATTTCGTCTACGGCATCATCATCCTGCTCGTGGTCGGTTACCTCACGCTCGCCTTCCCGGAGAAAAGCGGAACCCGGCTGATCGTCCTCGCGCTGCTTTACGGCGTCGGGGCGGCGCTGACGCTGGACGAGTTCGCTATCTGGCTCAACTTGGAGGATGTCTACTGGGCCAAACAGGGGCGTGAGAGCCTCGACGCGGCGGCGATCTTCGCGACCCTCGTCATCCTCGGCGGTACGGGCGCGCCTTTCTGGTCCGCTCTTTGGCGCGACCGTGTCGATCGCCGTTCTCACTAAATATATCCCGCCAAGATGGGAGACCCCCACCGCTGGCACGCCACTTGCTTATGATAGCGCGGATGGTAGTACCCGCGCGGTAATGATTGGCGCCCGAGGTATTCATAAACGGCATTGATGAATCCTTGGAAACCATCTTGCGATGGGAAAGGACAGCCTGAGCATGACAACGTCCCGACGCCGTCCCACATTGCTCGATGAGGAGGAACGGCACGACGAATACGTTACGGACCGCGCTGATCGCAGCTCCGCGCAGGAGCCGTCAATCACCGAGGGGTCATTCGATACGTCTGTTCCCGACAGCGATTATCGGCTCGGCGACCGCCGCGCGGAAGCGCAGCCGAAGGGCATCAAGAAGTTTTTCGCCATCCTCGGCCCCGGCCTGATTACCGGCGCCTCGGACGACGACCCCTCCGGTGTCGGCACCTACGCCACCACCGGCGCGGCGACCGGCTACCGCTATCTATGGACTGCCCTTATCACCTACCCGATGATGGCGGCGATCCAGGGCATGTGCGCGCGCATCGGCCTGGTCAGCGGCAAGGGACTGGCCGCTACGATCAAGCAGCATTACCCGAAGGGCGTCCTCTACCCGATTGTGATGCTCCTGCTGATCGCCAACACCTTCAATGTCGGCGCGGACCTCGCCGCCATCGCCGCCGGGATCAATCTCATCGTCCCCATCCCCATCCTCGCCCTCATCCCGCCGATAGGCATCGCCCTCACACTCTTGCAGGTCTTCGCCAAGTACCAGATGATCAATAAAATCTTCAAGTGGCTCTGCCTGGCGCTGCTCGCCTACATCGCCACCGCGTTCGTTTCGCATGCCAATCTCGGCGAGGTCGCCAAAGGCACGCTCATCCCGAAACTGCCTCGCACGAAAAGTGACATCAATCTGATGGTCGCCATCCTCGGCACGACGATCTCCCCCTATCTCTTCTTCTGGCAGGCGGGGCAGGAGATCGAGGAGCAGAAGGCGGAGGGCAAGACGACCGTCGCCGAACGTCAAGGGGCAACGCGCACGGAGGTCGCGGACCGCAAACTGGATGTCAACCTCGGCATGCTCGCCTCCAATCTCGTCATGTATTTCATCATCCTCACCACGGCGGCGACGCTCCACGCGAGCGGCAAAACCGATGTGAGTTCGGCGGCGGACGCGGCAGCCGCGCTCCAGCCGCTGCTCGGCGCGGCGGGGAAGTACCTCTTCGCCATCGGCATCATTGGCGCGGGCCTCCTCGCCATCCCGGTGCTGACCGGCTCCTCCGGCTACGCGCTCTCCGAGGCGTTCAGCTGGCGGCACGGATTGGATGAGAAAGTATCGAAGGCGAAGGGCTTCTACGGCATCATCATCGCCAGTATGCTGGTCGGGATGCTGGCGAATTACCTCGGCCTCGACCCGATCAAGGCGCTCGTCTACAGCGCGGTGATTAACGGCGTCACCTCGCCGCCGCTCCTGCTGCTCATCGTCATGCTCTCGAATCGCCGGTCGGTGATGGGCA
>JBPCMC010000128.1:0-3473 GCA_051002645.1 Thermomicrobiales bacterium | reverse complement strand
CGCGTGCCTGCCTCGCGGCCTATCTGCGCGATCGGCAGCTGCTGCTCGTGCTCGACAATTTCGAGCATGTCATGGATGAGGCGCTGCTCGTCGCGGAATTGCTCGCCGCCTGCCCGCTGCTCACGGTCTTCGTGACAAGCAGGGAGGCGCTTCACCTGCGCGGGGAATACGATTTCGCCCTCGCGCCGCTGCCGTTGCCCGAGCCGACGGAATGGAGCGACCTCCCCGCACTCGCGGAGTCGCCGCCGGTCGCCATCTTCTGTCAGCGTGCCCAGGCGGCGGCGTACTCCTTCGCGCTGACCGCCGGGAATGCGCAGGCCGTCGCGACGATCTGTACTCGATTGGACGGCTTGCCGCTCGCGATTGAACTGGCGGCGGCGCGCGTCCGCTTCTTCGGCCCTGACCTGCTCCTTGCCCGTCTCGCCGCCCGCCTGCCGGAACTGACCGACGGCCCGCGCGACGCGCCCGCGCGCCAGCGCACGATGCAGAGCGCGATCGACTGGAGCTACCGCGCGCTCGATGATGCCGAGCGATCCCTTTTCGCGCAACTCGCTACGTTCATTGGCGGCTGCACCCTCGACGCGGCGGCGGCGGTCTGCGCTGCTGATGGCGGTCGGGACGCCGTGACGCGCGGGGTATTATCGCTTGTCGCGAAGAACCTGCTCCGTCGCGCCGAGGGCGCGGAGCCGCGCGTCGGAATGCTCGAAACGATCCGCGAGTATGGCCTGGATGTGCTGGCGGCGCGCGGCGACGCACCGGACGTGCGGCGGAGGCACGCCGCATACTTCCTCGCGCTCGCCGAGCGGGCGGAACCCGAGCTGACGGGCGCGGCGCAAGCGGTATGGTCCGCCACCTTGCTGGCGGAGCACGACAATCTGCGCGCGGCGCTCCGCTGGGCGGCGGAAGAGGGGGAGACCGAGATTGGGCTGCGCTTGGCGGCGGCGCTCTGGCGCTTCTGGGAGGCGCGCGGCTACCTGACCGAGGCGCGGGAATGGCTGTCGACGATGCTCGCGGCCGGAGGGTCCGACGATGCGTCGCTCGCTTCCGTGCGGGCGCGGGCCCTGAACGGTGCAAGCATGTTGGCATACCGCCACGGCGACTACGCGGCGGCGGTCAGGTTCTCGGAGGAATGCCTCGCACTCTCCGATCAGCACGGCGACAGTGCGGCGCGATCCGAAGCATTGGGCAATCTCGGCTTCATCACCTATCGACGGGGTGACAACGAGCGTGCGGTGACGCTGATCCGCGAGAGCCTCGCCCTGGCGCGCGAAACGGGCGATCTGTTGAGCATCGCGACAGCGCTGAACCGACTGGGCATCGTCGAGTCGTATCGCGGGAACCATGCTGTCACGGTCGCCTGCTACGATGAATGCCTCGCCCTCCACCGGCGGCGCGGTCATCAACGAAACATCGGCAATGCCCTGGACAATCTCGGCTGCGCGATGCGCCGTCAGGGCGATTTCGCGCGCGCAGTCGCGCTTTCCGGGGAAAGCCTCGCAGTCTTCCGCGCGCTCGGCGATGACTGGGGGATCGCGAACGCGCTCCTCAATCTGGCTGATACGGCGCGCGATCAGGGAGATAGTGTGAGCGCGAAGATGCGCTACATGGAGAGCTTGCCGCTCTACGAGCGCGTCGGCAATCTGCTCGGCGTCATCGAATGCCTGGAGGGGATTGGCCGCGCCCGCCATGCCGAGGGACGGGCGCGGGAGGCGGCGCGGCTGTGCGGCGCGGCGGCGGCGCTGCGGGAGACCCTCGGCACCCCGCTCCTCTCCGTCGATCGCCTCCCCTATGAGCGGGCGGTGGAGGCGATCCGTTCCACATTGGGGCCAACCGTCTTCCATGCCGAATGGGACGCAGGAGCGGCTCTCTCCCGCGCGCAGGCGATTGCTGAGGCGATAGAGGGCGCGCGGCCATTGGCACGGGTCACGGCCTGATTCGACAGCTGTTGCATTCCGCTGAGATTCTGCTTGCCGCGCAGGTGGCGCCCCACCTATACTGCCCCGAACAATCAACGCCGATCAGTGATGGAAAAGGAGCAGCCATGCCGCACGTCAACCGGCCCGATGGGGCACGCATCTATTACGAGGTCCACGGACAGGGAACCCCGCTCCTGCTCTTCGCCCCCGGCGGCATCAGCAGCCAGATCAGCTTCTGGGCATCGAGCGCCCTCAATCCCTTCGATTTCGCCGACGAATTCATGGTCATCGGCATGGACCAGCGGAACGCCGAGCACTCCCCGCGCTGCTCGCTGCCCCCACCTGGGAGGACCACGTCGCGGACCAAATCGCCGTTCTCGATGCGGTCGGCGTCGAGCGCACCCTACTCTGGGGCGGCTGCATCGGCGTGGCGTATGTGCTCCGCTTCATCCAGGAAGCGCCTGACCGGGTGATCGCCGCCGTTGGGCAGGACCCGGTCGGCTTGTTCGACGGCGTCAATAGCCGCCACACCTTCTTCAAGATGTTCGAGCCGACGATTGCCGCGAGCAAGAGCGGGGGAATGCGCGCGGTGGTGAAGTCGGCGCTGGCGAACCCGCTCTTTGTGCGCAACAACGCGGGTGGGCCGTTTGCCGCGCGGATTGCCGCCGACGCGGAGTTCCGCGCCGCGACGCTCGCGCTCGACCCCGGCGAGTACGAGCGGATCATCCGAGCGTACGACGACCAGATGTGGGGAGCGCACGGCGCGTTCATGAGCGTCGAAGAATCGTTCATCCCTGCCTGCCCGTCGCCGCTGCTCATCCTGCCCGGTACCGACGAATTTCACCCGACCGCGATCGCGGAACGCATCTGTGCCGAGGTGCCGCAGGAGACCTGCCTGGCGCCGGATTGCCGCACGCCGGAGAACCGTGGGCGGACGCGGCAGCGCGTCCTCGCGTTCCTCCGCGAGCAGAGCAGGGCGGCGCAGCGTGAGGATGCTTGCCGGAGAGACGCGGGCTGAAAGCCTAGGCTACCACGCATTTCCCTCGCGCTGATCTCTCCCGACCGGGTTTGAGACGCATACGCAGATGGCCTGACGTTTGTGCCAGGCAACCGGGCAGGATATAGTTGGCCTGGATCCCGATTCGTACCCGTCTCTCTGTTCTGACTCTCTCACCAGCCAGGATGCTATCTGACCTGACGGGAGGAACGCCATGGTGCAAACGCATCGTCCTGTCATGACGCACCGCAGACTGCTCCTGCTCAAATGGCTCATGATCCTCATCCCTTCCGTAACGGTCGCGGTGGGCCACATTCTGGTGACAGTGGGCCACAGCCTGCCGGGACATAGGGTGGGCGGACTTACAGAGACCCTGCTCGTGACATTGCCCGTGACATTCCTGGCCCTGATGCTGGCCTACCTTTTTGTCGAGACGCTGTTTAGTACTACAGCCGCACTTCATGAGGGTGGATGGAGGCGCACCCAGCGCGCGTAGTGGCCGCGTCGCGCCCGCTCCTGGTGCCGCCGTCGCCAGTGCGACCACCGTAATCGTTCCCCCC
>JBPCMC010000127.1:0-32753 GCA_051002645.1 Thermomicrobiales bacterium | reverse complement strand
TGGCCGGTGTAGTACCACCATTCGGTGATCGCGGGGTGCGGCGATTCGTCGGCGGGGAAACGGATGACGGTGCCCGGCACCGGACCCGGTGTCGTGACGGGCACGGTTGCCGCGCCCAGGTTCGGCGCGGGCGTCGGAAAGGCATCGGAGCCGCCCGTGCCGCCACAGGCGGCGAGGAGGAGTGGAGCGAGGAGACAGAGGGCGAGGCGGTAAAATGAGCGATGCACAACCGATGTCCTTCCAGATTAGCGCGTACTGACCGGCTCGCGTTCTTCGGAGTGATCGGCGATCGGTAGTGTGACGCCGTCGATGCTGCCTTCGAGGGCGAGGGCGTGGCGGGGCAGGAAGCGCGCGAGCCAGGCCGGGGCGTACCAGTTCCAATGACCGAGCAGGCGCATTGTCGCCGGGACGAGCAACGCCCGGACGACGGTCGCGTCCACGGCGACCGCCACGGCGACGCCGAGGCCGAGCGCCTTGACGAGCACGATGTCCGCCGTCACGAACGAGATCGCGACGAGGACGACGATCAGCGCCGCGCTCGTGATGATGCGGGCGCTCCGTTCGATACCCGTCGCGACGCTGCGCGTGTTGTCGCCCGTCGCGTCGTACGCTTCTTTGATGCGGCTGAGCAGGAAGACCTCGTAATCCATCGAGAGGCCGAAGAGGGTGCAGAACATGATGATCGGCAGCGTCGGCTCGATGAAGTGCAGGGCGGAGAAGTTGAGCAGCCCGCCGAAGTGCCCCTCCTGAAAGACGAAGACGAGCATCCCATAACTGGCGATGATGCTCAGCGCATTCATCGCGATCGCTTTGAGCGGTAGGACGACCGAGCGGAAGAGCAAGAGCAGCACGATATAGGTCGTCAGGACGATAAAGAGCAGCGCGCGGGGGAAACTGCGGTAAAGGCCGTCCACGACATCGATCACGCCGGCGGTCGCGCCGGTGACTTGAAAGGTCATCCCGTTGCCGATGGCGCTGTTGCGCAGTTTGTAGACGAGCGCGCGATTTTCGTCCGAGTTCGCCGCCTCCTTGCTGATGATCGAGACGAGTGTGGTGTCGTTCCGCGCGTATTGCTGAACGAACTGCGTGAGGTAGGGGTCCTGGAGCGCGGCGATATTCTGGTAATAGACCTGATACTGCGGGAGAGTCAGGCGCGGATCGACGGAGACGATGCTCTCGACGCGGGCAACGCGCGGATCACTCTGCACGTTCTGGACGAATCGCGAGAGGTAGGCAAGGTTGGCGGGCGTGAAGGCCGTCGTCCCCGGCGCGGTCTTGACGACGACGAGGATGGGCGTTGTCTCGCTCGCGCTGAAGTCGCGCTGGAGGATGTCGTAGACCTGCCTGCTCTGCGCCGACGTCGGCATGATCGACGCGTCGGGGCTGCTGAACTTGATGTGCAGGAACGGCAAGCCGAGGAAGAGGAGGAGTCCGAGCGTCGGTAGGAAGACGGCGACCGGGTGGAGCATGACGAAATGCGCGAGCCGTCCCCACAGGCCATCGTGCTCATCGCGCGCGGCGCGCGGTCGGAAGCGGTCGAAGAGCTTGCGGATGGAGAGGGCGTCGATGTGGGTGCCGACGATCGAGAGCAGGACGGGCAGGAGCGTCGTCGCGGCAAGCACCGAGACGAAAACGACCACCACACCGCCGATACCGATGGAGACGAGCAGATTGATGCGGAAGGTGAGCAGCGCGCAGAGGCCGATCAGCACCGTCAGTCCGCTATAGACAACCGCTTGGCCGGCAGTCGCCAGCGTCCGCGCGACGGCCTCGGGCACGTCGTGGCCGCGCGCCAGTTCCTCGCGGAAGCGGCTGGCGAGGAAGAGCGAATAATCGAGGCCGAGGCCGAGGCCGAGCAGGGTCGCGAGATTGACCGTGAAAATCGAGAGTTCCATCAGCCGGCCGAGCGTATAGATGACGGCGAGGATGACGACGACGCCCGCGCCACCGACGAGGACGGGCAACCCCGCCGCGAGCACGCTACCGAAGACGATCAGCAGCGCGATGATGGCAATCGGGAAGGCGACCGCCTCCGCGCGGGCAAGGTCGCGCTGGCTCACTGTCTCGACATCGGCATAGAAGGCCGGGCCGCCACCGATGCGCATGGTCAGATCGGGGGGCGGCGTGATCGCGGCAGTGATCGCGGGCATCAGTTTCGCCGCCGCCTCGGTGTCGGTGTCAAGACTGACCACCTCGAACGCCGTCATGCCGTTGCGGGAGATTTGCCGTGGGTTAGCGGTGTGGCTCAATACCGTTGTATGGACGGCGAGCGAGGGCAGCCGCGCGAGTGACGCATCCGTCTCGGCGATGAAGCGGGGATCAGAAGCTAAGAGGCCCGGATCGCGGCTTGTATACGTGATGATAACACTGCTTGTACTGTAGCCGAGATCGCGGGAGAGCGCGTCCGCCGCTTTGGAAGATTCCAAGGTGGGGTCGGCAAATCCGCCGACGCGCAACGGCTCCGTGACGTGCGGCACCATCGGTAACGAGACGATGAGCGCAACCACCCAGAAGGCGAGGACGAACCAGCGGAATCGATAGACAAGGTGACCGAACGCATAGAACATACAGGTCTTCTTCCCGTTTCGGCGGCGGTGCCCGGTGCGCCGTTGCGCGAGCGACCACAGAGGAGACGCGTCCGCGCTGGTGGCAACTCCTGTGCCGTCCGCACTCCTGAAGCATACGCCTTTTGTGCGTGAACGGATGTTTCACCCCATAACAGGCCGCCGCGAAGGGTTGTCTTTCGTGGTCACGTCGGGCAAAATGAGCCGACGACCTTCCCGCTGTTTCGTGTACTGCCGGTGCGCGTCTCGCGCGACGACAGGGAAAGAGGTGGATGACGATGGCGATGGCAGTTGGGGCCCGACCGATCAAGGCGCCGGGCTGGTCCGGTGGCGCGCGCACAGACCTGGCGCTGGTCGATTGCGATGTTCACCAGACGGTCGAAAAGCCTGAAGAACTGTTGCCCTATCTCTCCCGTGTCTACCGCCAGCAGGCCGTCGAGCAGGGGATACGCTTCCCCGGTTCCGGCTATTTCAATGTCGCCAACGACGCCGCACGCACCGACATGAACACGAGTTGCGACCTGCCGCAGCACGACGGCCGGCAGATGGGCACGACCTACGAGCGGCTGCGCGAGCAGCATCTCGACCTCTGGAATGTCGATAAGGTGCTCCTGACGGGGGCGAGCACCTACGGCGCCGCCGTGCTGCCCGACCCAGACTTCGCGGCGGCGCTCTGCCGCGCCTTCAATGACTGGACAATCGAGCAATGGGTGGAGAAGGACGAGCGGCTGATGATGGCGATCTCCGTCACAACGCGCGATCCGTTGCTCGCCATCGCCGAGATCGAACGGCTCGGCCCCGATCCGCGCGTCAAGGCGGTCATCCTGCCGACCGGGAGCGGGATGCCGTACGGTAATCGCTACTTCCATCCGATCTGGGAGGCGTGCGAGCGGCACGGTCTCGCCGTAGTGATCCACCCTGGCAACGAAGGGGCGGGAATGGCGGGCCCGCCGACCGGCGTCGGCTACCCGACCTACTACATCGAGACGCGCATGGCGCGCCCGCAGATGGCGATGGCGCACGCGGTCTCGTTCATCGCCGAGGGCGTCTTCGAGAAGTATCCGCGTTTCAAGGTGCTCTTCGATGAGTGCGACCAGTTCTGGGCGGTCGGCATGATGTGGCATATGGACGCCGATTGGAAGTCGCTGCGCGATCAGACGCCATGGCTGAAGAAGTTGCCGAGCGAGTATTTCCGCGGGCATATCCGCGTCGGCTCCCAGCCGATGCTGGAACCGGAGAACAACGCGCAGTTCTTCACGATGCTCGACGCGATGTACGCGGAGGAGACGCTCGTCTTTTCGTCCGACTGGCCGCACTGGGACTGGGACGACCCGGCGACGACCTTCCCGAAACTGCCGGAACGCCTCCATCGGCGCGTCTTCGCCGATAACGCCCGCGAATTGTTCGGGTTGTAGGGGCGGCTCCGATGCCGATTGATGATACGCGGCGGGTGGTGGTCGGGCCCGTCGCGGAATTCCCGCCGGGGACGCGCCGGATCGTCGTGCCATTCCGGGGCCGCGCGGGTATCGGCGTCTTCAATGTCCACGGCACCTTTCACGCCTTGCGCAACCTCTGTCCACACAAGGCGGGGCCACTCTGCACGGGCCGGGTGAGCGGCCGTGTCGTCGCCGACGCCCCGCCGACCGCCGCTGACACGAACCTCGACCTCGTCCGCGACGGCGAGATTATCCGCTGCCCCTGGCACCTCTGGGAGTTCGACCTCCTGACGGGCGCCTGTTTGGTCGATCCAAAGGTGCGCGTCAAGACATATCCCGTAAGCATCGAAGATGGCGCGGTGGTCGTCTATGCGGATGCCGCAGAACTGCCGTCTCAACCTCCCTGGCAGAATACCGCAGGCGACGCGCGTGCGCCTGACATTGTGCCGTGAAATGCGCCCGGAATCATGAGGAACAACGCTTGACGCCGCCTGCCAGCGATGGTATTCAAGCAGGCACGGTCGATCGTCGTGCGAGTGCTGCGGCAGGTCTGGCCGGTTGGCTGCCCCAGAGAGGAGAATGACCCGATGGCGAGTTTCGAGTTGACCGCCGATACCCTGCGTGCGCGCCGTGGCGCGAAGTGGCATTACTACCCGGACGATGTCATCCCGGCATGGGTGGCGGACATGGATTTCGCCGTCGCGGAACCCGTCCAGGCGGCGATCCAGCGGATCGTCGAGCAGGGCGACTATGCGTACCCGTATCGGACGGGCGAAGATTCGATCGTCTCGGCCTTCGTCGAGCGGATGCAGGATCGCTTCGGCTGGACGGTCGATCCCGACCTCGTACACCCTGTCACCGAGTGCGTGCAGTGCATGTTCGGCGTGTCGATGGCCTTCAGTGAGCCGGGCGACGGCATCATTTTGCAGACACCGGTTTACCCGCCCTTCCACTCGGCGATTGATAAGACGAACCGCCGACTGATCGAGAACCGGCTGCGCGACGACGGCACGCGCTTCGTGCTCGATGTCGACAATCTCCGGCAGGTGGCGGACGACCGGACGCGCGTGCTGATGGTCTGCAACCCGCACAACCCGACGGGCCGCGTCTTCACCCGTGAGGAGTTGATGGCGCTCGGCAATCTGGCGGTGGAACGCGATCTCGTCATCCTCTGCGACGAGATTCACGCCGACTTGCTCTATCCGGGCGCGACGCATATCCCGATAGCGACTCTCTCGCCGGAGATCGCCGCCCGGACGATCACGATCACCTCGGCCACCAAAGGCTTCAACATCGCCGGTCTCCGCGCCGCTGTGATGCACTTCGGCTCGGCGGAACTGGAGTCGCGCTATCGCGAGCGCATCCCCGATTACCTGATGGGTCAGATCGGCATCACCGGCACGGACGCGACCGTCGCGGCGTGGCGGCACGGGCAGCCGTGGCTGGACGAGGTGATGGGCAAATTAAAGTCGAACCGTGATTACGTCGCCCAGTTCGTCAAGGAAGAGATGCCGGGTATCCACCACTACACGCCGGAGAGCACCTATCTCGCCTGGCTCGATTGCCGCGCGCTCGATCTGCCGGACAGCCCGCACAAATTCTTCCTGAACGAGGCGAAAGTCGGCCTCAACGACGGCGGCATGTTTGGCCCGACCGGCCAGACCTGCGTCCGCCTCAACTTCGCCACCTCCGAGGACGTGCTCTCGCAGGTCCTCCGCCGGATGGCGACCGCGGTCCAGACGTTGCACACAGGGAAAGCATGAGTCCGTAGATCGCGAGTCGCGTAGATCTTCGGCAAGGATCTTCTATGGAACCACAGAGGGCGGACGATATCTGTTCGGTCGCCCTTTGACCTCAATACCTCGGTATTTTGGTCGCTCTGACCTCTCAGTTATACTCATAGACAATACTTCGGTGAACGGAGAGTTATTGAGTTTAGTTGATCCGCTGGCGCAAATTTACATGATCTATGACGCTACTTGCTACCGTGCTTTGGTGTGGCAGCCAGTGTCTCCACTTCCCCGCGCCAGCGATTATAGGCTTTTAGCCACTCAGGGATGTCCAATGTCGCAGAAAGGTCGATGATTCGCCTTGTCCAAGCTTTTCGTTCTTCAAGACCTGAACGACCGAGGAAGATTAAGGCCAAATATGGATAGCGTACTCGCTTCTGAACGATTCGATCGAGGACAAAGTCTGCGATTGTCGGCACAACGTCAATTGCGTCATGTGCTTCCTCGTACGAAGGCAAATAACCCATATGGACGATTCGGTTTCGCATGGGCGCCAAAACTTTTGCCCATTGCATAATTGCTTTGGACGTGTTGGGGTTCCAATCTCCGCCGAGTCGTTTCCCGTAATGGGTGCGTACGCGCTTCTGTGCGGCCTCCGAGAAAATTACGGCCGCGTCCTCGGCTTTCATTTGCTCTTCAAAAAGCGCAAACGTAAGCACCGAATCCATCAAGACTTCCACGGCGATATGGGCATGGATGACTGCGCCCGCATAATCTCCGGTCTTGTTCAGTGCGTAACGAGCCATCACCATCCGTTCATTGACTATGACCACGGGATTCCGTCGAATAAACTGCTGAAGCGTCGCTGCGAGTCTATCCATCTCAATGCTATCGAGAGGCGGTTCAGCGATTGGTTCACCTGTAAATAGACTTGTTATGTAGATCGACATGGAGTCTGACCACGTATTCGCCATCGCATCACGAGTTGCTAGTAGGACCGCTGGCTGTAGGCGATGTCTCGTGAGGATCGGCACATGATGTTTCGCAGTGACTTGGTACGCACGGAGTAGCTGTTGAAGGTGCTCAAGTAAAAGCGTGAAGGCGTGCTCTGTTTCTTCGCCGACATCTTTTGTCTCTTCCGTAAGAGTTGACGCTTCGACAACGGTCTCATATGTATCAACTGGGTCACGCGCCCCCGCATTCTCTGAACTTGCGTGGAGGTGGTTCGGCAACACCGCTCGCATAACGGCGTCTACACTGTCTGTTAGCGCCTGTGGTTGATACTGTTTCATATATTGCCAGAAACGGAATGACACGAATGCGCGCGCTTCACCACCGAAAGGAAACGCTGGGGCGTCTTCAGTCAGTTTCATCGGTATCCCTTCCAGGTCAGGAATCGACTCCCCAACTGGAAAGGTGTACGTAGAGCCGTGCGGAATTGCGATGGGTTCGGGCATTAGAAGAAAGAACGTGATAATCTTCAGTGCTATGTATGCACCTTTCCTCTTGGATCCTGATCATGTAAATCTGAAAGATCTAATCAAATTCAGCCCACTCCGCATGGTCGGGCGTTGCACTTTTGACGCTAGCGCGACACGCATTGCAAACGTGACTTGCCGGGTCAAGAGGCATCTACCGGGGCGTACCAAAACCGATTTGGCTCGGTATTCAAGGAGGAAATGGAGCGGGAGATGGGATTCGAACCCACGACAGCCTGCTTGGAAGGCAGGAACTCTACCACTGAGTTACTCCCGCACGCGCGGTATTCTAGCACCTGACCGGCGACCCGGCAACCGGCGATTGACGCGCTGCGGCGTCCAAGCGCATACTGACGCGCGACGGACGGTTCATACGGCGCGGCCCACGCTGGCATCCGATGGTTCGATGAGGAGGCTCCCCGTGTTCGATCTCGCGGCGTTTGATCCGGCAGTGGCGGCGGCGATTCAGGACGAAGAGCGGCGGCAGCGCGACAACATCGAGCTGATCGCCTCCGAGAATTACACCTCGGCGGCGGTGATGACCGCTGTCGGCTCCGTCCTGACCAATAAGTATGCGGAAGGGTATCCGGGGCGGCGCTATTACGGCGGCTGCGAGTACGTCGATGTGGTCGAGACGCTGGCGATCGACCGCGCGAAGCAACTCTTCGGCGCGGAGCACGCCAATGTGCAGCCGCATGCCGGGGCGCAGGCGAATTTCGCCACCTTCTTCGCGCTGCTCGAACCGGGCGACCGCATCCTCTCGCAGTCGCTCGCTAACGGCGGCCATCTCTCGCACGGTCTGCCGGTCAATGTCTCCGGCAAGTGGTTCACCGTGCAGCACTACGATCTCGAACCGGGCACGGACCTGATTGACTATGACGCATTGGCGAAGCAGGCGGAGGAATTCCGCCCGAAGATGATTATCGCGGGGTTCAGCGCCTACTCCCGCCGTCTCGACTTCGCGCGTTTCCGCGCCATCGCGGACAGCGTCGGCGCACTGCTGATGGCGGACATCGCGCATGTCGCCGGGCTGGTGGCGGCGGGCGAATACCCGTCTCCGATTGGCTACGCGCACGTCACGACGACGACGACGCACAAGACGCTGCGCGGGCCGCGCGGCGGGCTGATCCTCTGCAATGAGGAACATGCCAAGGCGATTGACAAGGCGGTCTTGCCCGGTATCCAGGGCGGGCCATTGATGCACGTCATCGCGGGCAAGGCGATCGCATTCGGCGAGGCGCTCCGGCCGGAGTTCAAGCAGTACGCCATCGAGGTGGTCGCGAACGCCCGCCGCCTCGCCGCCGCCTTGCAGGAGCGGGGCATGCACATCGTCTCCGGCGGCACGGACAATCACCTGATGCTCGTCGACCTGGCGAAGAGCGGCATCGACATGAGCGGCCGGGCGGCGGAGAAGGTGCTCGATAGCGTCGCGATCACGGTGAACAAGAATACCGTGCCGGGCGAGACGCGCTCGGCGATGCAGGCGAGCGGTATTCGCCTCGGCACCCCGGCGATCACGACGCGCGGCATGGGGCTACGCGAAATGGACGAGGTCGCGGACTTGATCGTCATGACTCTGCGCAACGTGGACGACGCGAGTGCCTTGAGCGGCGCGCGCGAGCGCGTGCGCGTGCTGTGCCAGGGATTTAGCGTGCCGGCGGACATGCTCAAGGTGGGGGCGAGCGTCGCGGACTGAGTCTGCCGCGCCGGACCGCCAGTGAGGAGACCGTGTGCCCCGACCGTTGATTGCCGCGATCATCTTCGTCGCAACCGTCGGATGCACGGCGTTCTTCGTCTGGCAGGTGCGCCGTATCGCCGTCCGCCTCGGGCTCTTCGGCCGGATGGGCGACCGCCACCTGCACACGCGCGCCCTGCCGCGCATCGGCGGCGTCGGCATCTTCCTCGGCTTCTTCCTCGGCGTCGCCATCTCTTTCGCGCTGCCGGTCCTCCGCTTCCCGACCGAAGTCGCGCGCATCGTCCTGATGCTGATCGGCGGGATGCTGATCTTCTTCGTCATGCTCGCGGACGATCTGATCGAGTTGGCGGCCTTTCCGCGCTTGCTCTGGCAGTTCGGCGCGGCGGCGCTGGTCGTCCTGCCGCGCCTCGATGGGCCGGATTCCGGCATCGTCATCGGCACCGTACCTCACCCGTTCCATCTGCGCGCCTCCGATTCGCTGGCGCTGCCGCTCGTCGTCGCCATCCCCTTCACGCTCCTCTGGATCGTCGGCATGACGAACGCGATCAACTGGATCGACGGTGTGGATGGTCTCTCCAGCGGCATCGTCTTCATCGCCAGCGCGGTGCTCTTCATCCACACGTACTTTCGCCCACCCGGTAGCCCGCAATTCACCATCTCGCTCCTGCCGCTGGCGCTCGGTGCGGCGGTGCTCGGCTTCCTGCCCTTCAACTGGCATCCCTCGCGCATCATCATGGGAGACTGCGGGGCGATGTTCCTCGGCTACGCACTGGCGGTCGCCTCGATCATCGGCGGCGCCAAGATCGCGACGACGCTGCTCGTCCTGATCGTGCCGCTTCTCAATATCGCCTGGGTGATCCTCGACCGGCTGCGTCACGGCGCGAACCCGATGCGCGCCGACCGCCGCCATTTGCACGACCGCCTGCTCGACATCGGCTGGTCGCAGCGCCAAGTCGTGGCCGCCGCGTACGGCATCTGCGCGCTCTTCGGCGTCATCGCGTTGCTTTTCGATAAGCGGGTGAAGTTCTACGTCTTCAGCGTGATGGGGGCGGCGCTCCTGATCGCGTTGGTCGCGCTCGTCATGCGCGGGCCACCGGGCCGGGAGCAGCGCGCGCCATCGCCGGACGGAGCAGACCCGCCCCCAAGCGCGCCCGCCAGCGTGCGGCCGGGGATGGATGTCGCGCCGGAGCGACACGTTTGATGGCCTTGCTGAGGGTCTTGTTTACTGGGCGAGGAACTCGAAATGCGGCTCGCCATCGGTCGCCATTCGGCGGCGCAGGGAGCGGACGGCGGCGGCAATCGGGCGGGCGAAGATCGAGCCGACGATGGAGCCAACCAGCAGGCCGAGCACCAGACCGGCGCCGCCGCCGGCGAGAAAGATCGCCCATGAACCGGATCGCTCGCCGCCGATGTGCGGGCCGTGTACGTAGTCCATCTCATCCACCGGCGTCTCAGCCCCCATCCGCTACTGAATGACCAGGATGCGCGGCGCGTCCGCCCAGAGCCGGTCGAGCTGGTAGAACTCGCGCTCGTGCTTGCCAAAAGCGTGGACGATCACATCGCCGAAATCCATCAATACCCACCCCGAGTCGGGCGCGCCTTCCTGTCGGTTGAGATGCGCACTCGGCCCGTCGCCGAACTCGCTGAGGGCGCGAGTGATGGCGCGCAGCATCCGTTCATTGTCGGCGGTGCAGAGCACGAAATAGTCGGCGAGGGTGGTCAGGCTGGCGATATCCAGGACGAGCACGTCGCTCGCGTGGGCGTCCGATGCGACGTGCGCGAGGTCGCGCGCGAGGGATTGCGCTTCCATACTGACCTCGTTGGGCTGTGCCGACATTCACTCTCCTTGGCGATCTTCCTCTACGGTGTCGTGTCCCACGATACCGCAGCGAGCCCCGTGATGCAACCACATAGCGAGCAATGAGCAACGAGCAACGAGGGGGTCTTGCTCATTGCTCATTGCTCATTGCTCATTGCTGCGTCGTCTGGTATACTGCGCCCCGGTGGAGCGCGGGGGCATAGCTCAGCTGGGAGAGCGCTACAATCGCACTGTAGAGGTCGGGGGTTCGAATCCCCCTGCCTCCACCACATTCCTCAAGTGAGAAACGCGCAATGGCAATCCGCATCCTGCCGCCGGAACTCGTCAGTAAGATCGCGGCGGGCGAGGTCGTCGAGCGGCCCGCGTCCGTCGTCAAGGAACTGGTCGAGAACGCCCTCGATGCTGGCGCGCTCACGGTGCGCGTCGAGATTCGTCAGGGTGGCCGGGATTTGATCCGCGTCACCGATGACGGGATCGGCATGACGCCGGATGATGTCAAACTAGCCATCGAACCGCACGCGACGAGCAAGGTGAGCGCCCTCGCGGACCTGCAAAATATCACGACGCTCGGCTTTCGCGGTGAGGCGCTCGCCAGCGTTGCCGCCGTCTCGCGCTTCACGCTCCTCTCCCGTCCCCTCGGCAGCGATGAAGGTTTCGAGGTGCAGCTCGACGGTGGTCGCCCGGTGACGGAGCGGGCGCGCGGCTGCCCGCAGGGGACGGCAGTCACGGTCCGCGACCTCTTTCAGCATGTGCCAGCGCGCCTGAAGTTCCTCCGTTCCGTCGCCACCGAGTCGGCCTTCATCACCCGCGTCATCCATGCGTACGCGCTCGGTCGGCCGGATGTGCGTTTCGAACTCTCCATCGACGGTCGGCATACATTGCGCACGGCGGGCGACCGCGACCTGCGCGGGGCAATCGGTCAGGCCTTCGGTCACGAGGTCGCGTCGCGCGTGATCGCGCTCTCCGAAACTGAGCCACAGGAGGACGCGCCGGTGGCGCTGTCGGGCTTCGTCTCGCACCCCTCGCAGGATCGCGGCGACCGGACAGAGATCATCTTCTTCGTCAACGGGCGGTGGGTGCAGCATCGGAGCATGATGTACGCGCTCGAAGAGGCGTATCACAGCCTGCTGATGGTCGGGCGTCATCCATCGGCGGTCGTCGCAGTGACTGTCCCGGCGCACATGGTCGATGTCAATGTCCACCCCACCAAGCAAGAGGTGCGTTTTCTGCATGACCGCGACGTGACGCGGGCGCTCGGTGCCAGTGTACGAGCCGCGCTGCTCGGCAATGCGACGAGCGCCGCCGTGCCGCTCGTCAGTCTGCCGTCGATGTTTTCCGGAACCGGCGGCTCGTATACGTCGGCGCGGCCGGAGCGTACCTCGGCGCTGTTCGATACATCTGCATCGTCGCGGATCAATTGGACGCCGAGCGCGACAACCCACGGTCTCTCCACCCGGTCAGCGCCGCTCGATGCGCCCGATGAACGGGCGGTTCGCGCGGTGGCGTTGCCTGAGGCGGCGCGATTGCGCGTTGTCGGCCAGGTCGTGAATACCTACATCATTGCCGAGGACAGCTCGGGGATGTATCTGATCGACCAGCACGCCGCCCACGAGCGCGTGATGCTGGAACGGATGCGAGAGCGCCTGCGGAGCGGCGAGACGGACACACAGTGGCTGCTGACGCCACTCACCTGCACCTTCCCCGCGCCGGTTCTGGCCGTCTTGGAGAGCCACGCGGCCGATTTGCTCCGCCTCGGCTTCAGCATCGAGCCGTTCGGGGACGGTACTTGGCTGCTGCGGGGCGTCCCGGCGGCGCTGCACGCGCGGAGCGGCGGGGATCCCGGTCGCGCACTCGAAGGCGCATTGGCCGAACTGGGCGCCGGGGGTGGGGGAGAGGATGCCCTGGAGCGGCTGGCTGCGCTGCTCGCCTGCCACAACGCGATCCGTGCCGGGCAGGTGCTTAGCGACCCCGAAATGCGCGCGCTGATCCGCCAGTTGGAGGTGGTGGAAACACCGGGACACTGCGCGCACGGCCGACCGACGATGGTCCATATCAGCCAGGGCGACCTTGAGCGTCAATTCTCCCGCCGCTAGCGGCTGCGCGACACGATGAGGGTGATGAAAACGACTGCACGGCCCGATCATGCCACGCTCGCGCCCCCGGAAACGCCCGTGCGACCGACGGTCGTTTCGTCGCGCCGGTCGGTGACGCGGCTCGGTCGCCGGATGGCCCGGTCGCCGTGGCTGCTTGTGCCAATCGCGCTGCTGGCGTTCGTGCTGCGCGTGCATGGCCTGAAGTGGGACGGCGGCTATCATCTCCACCCCGACGAGCGGTTCATTACCATCGTCATCACCGATCGCATCCTACCCGATTGGCCGCCACAGTGGGGCGCGATCCTCGATCCCGACAACAGCCCGCTCAATCCGCGCTCGAACGACCCCGCCACCGGGCAGCCGCGCGACTTCGCCTATGGCAGCCTGCCCTTGTATGTCACCAAAGCGGTCGCGGCGGGGATGCAAGTGGTCTCCGGCATGCCGTGGACGGATTACGATCACATTGTGCTCGTCGGGCGCGTGCTCTCGGCGCTGCTCGATGTCGGGACGGTGCTGCTCGTCTACGCGCTCGCCCGCCGCTATGGTCGCGCCTATGCGAACCTCGCGGCCTTCCTCCTCGCCGTCTGCGTCCTGCATATCCAGTTGGCGCATTTCTTCGCGACCGATACCTGGGTGACCTTTTTCGCGACCGCTGCCGTGCTCGCACTGGTACAGGCGGTCGAGCGGCAGCGGACGCGCGACTTCGTCGTGGCCGGTGCATTGATTGGCGCCGCCGTCGCGTCGAAGGCGTCTGTCGCCTTCCTTGCCTTTCCCGCGCTGGCGGCGGTCGGCATCATCTGGGCGCGGGCGCGGCAGACGGGGACCGTCGCGGAGGGTGAACCCTCGCCGGCATTGCGCGCCCTCTTCCTCGCCCTCACAATCTTTTGGTCCGCGCTCATCACGTTTGCCATCGCCGAGCCGTATGCGCTCTTCCGCATCCGTACCTATCTGACCGCGATTGGGACGCAGGCACGCCTCGTGCGTGGCGACCTCGACTATCCGTATACGCGGCAATACGTGGGCGCGGGGCTGACGTACCACCTGCGCAACCTCGTCATATGGGGGATGGGGCCGGCACTCGGCATCCTCGCGCTCGCGGGCCTGCTCTGGGCAATTGTCCGCCTCATACAACGGCGCGCGGCGGTGGACACGATCCTCGTCGCCTGGGCGCTGCCGTACCTCGCGTACACCGTGCCGCAGTCCGTGAAGTTCATGCGCTATCTGCAACCTGTCTATCCCGTGCTGATCGTCCTCGGCGTCGCACTCCTGCGCGATCTCGCAGTTGCGCGCCGACTCCGTCTGCCACTGCGTCTACGCCGATTTGCCGCCGGAATGCGCCCTACGTCGCGGGTCGCGATGCTCGCGATCGTTGTCTGCACAGTCGTCTGGGCGGTGGCCTTCTCGTCGATTTACGATCAGACGCATTCGCGCGTCGCCGCGAGCGCATGGATGAGTGGACATATCCCGCTAGGTGCAACGGTTGCGACCGAAGCGTGGGACGATTCACTGCCCTTGCCCTTACCCGATATGCCATCCTATAGCTGCGTGCGCCTCAACAGCGCGAACCCGTCGCAATGTACCGGCCTGGATTTCTATCCCGATGAGGGGAGCGGCGAGGCACGGCTGCAATACATCGCCCGCGCGCTTAATCAATCCGACTTCATCGTCGAGTCCAGCAACCGGCTGTACGGGTCAATCCCGAAGTTGCCCTGGCGTTATCCGGTGACGACCCGCTACTACGATCTCCTCTTCGCTAATTCGCTCGGCTTTACGAAGGTGTATGACGAGACTGTCTCCCCGCACCTCGGCCCGTGGCAGATCCACGACCAGCACGCGGACGAGTCGTTCACCGTCTACGATCACCCGCGCGTGACGATCTTCCAGAAGTCCCGGTCGCTCTCGATTGACGAGTTGCGACCGCTCTTCGCGGACGTTTTGGCGGTGCAGGCGCTCCCGCAACGTGACCCACCGGGCAAATCGCTGCTCCTCTCCGGGCCGGTCGAAACGCTGCCGACTGTCTCGGATCGCAGCTGGGCGGGTCGGTTGGGGCGGAACGGGATCGTCATCGTCGCGGCGTATCTGCTCCTCTTCGAACTCTTTGGCATCATCGGCTGGTCGCTCGCCTCCGTCCTCTTCCGCGGCTTCCCGGATCGGGGCTGGGGGCTGGCGAAACTGATTGGCTGGCTCGGCTGCGCGTATCTCGTCTGGCTCGGCGCGAGCGTCCGGGCGATCTCCTTCACGCTCGTTTGGTGCATCGTCGCCGTGGCCGGCTGCGCGGCGTGCGCGCTCGCATCACTTTGGCGACGGCGACGCGTAATCGTTGCGGACATTCGTGCGGCGTGGCCGGTGATGGTGGCGTGCGAAGGTACAATGCTCGCGGGGTTCGCGCTCTTCCTGATTTTCCGGCTGCGCAACCCGGACCTCTGGCAAACCTACTGGGGCGGGGAAAAGCCGTTCGAGATGGCGCACCTCAACGCGATCTTGCGCAGCGCCCACTTCCCGCCCTACGACCCCTGGTTCTCGGGCGGGTACATCAACTACTATTACTATGGCAGTTACCTGCACGCCTTCGTGATGAAGCTCACCGGCGCCGCACCGGAGGTCGCCTTCAATGTTGCTGTGCCGGTCACGATGGCAGTGATCTGGGGCGCGGCCTTCTCGATCGGTGCGGCGTTGTGGCGCGCGGTACGCCGACGCGCCCACACCGGCACGCGTACCGTGATCGTGGGCGGCATCGGCGCGGCTGCGGCGGTGGCCCTCTTCGGCAATCTCGACGCATTTGGTCAGGTCGCCGGGTCACTACGCGATGGCCTCGGCCTGCACGGGGCGACGGATCGCTTTGATTTCTGGGAGAGCACGCGGATCATCCCCGGCACGATCAATGAGTTCCCGTTCTTCAGCGGGCTTTGGGCGGACCTCCACGCGCATGTTGTCGCTCTGCCGTTCGCGCTGCTGATGGCGGCGGTGAGCCTTGCCGTCGCAACCGATTGGCGGGACGGGACGCACGCGGACGGAACCATACACCGGGTGTGGCGTGCCGGGGGTCTCCCTGTGCCGTTGCTCGCGCTGGCGAGCCTCGTCGTCGGGGCGCTCTACTGCATCAACGCCTGGGACTTCCCGACGGCGCTGCTCCTGCTCGCCTTGGGACTGGTCGTTGGATTGCGCGATGCGGGTCGCAGCTGGCCGCGTGTCGTGGGTGGTGCGGCGCTCGGCACCGGCATAACTGCGGTGGCCGCCTATCTGCTCTATCTGCCGTTTTTCCGGCACTTCCAATCGCTCTATGGCGCGCTCGCGCGCGTGCGCCAGCCGACACCGCTCGGCGAGTTCCTCGTCATCTTCGGCCTGCCGTGCGCGGTCATCGGCATCGGTCTCGCGCTGATGCGTCCCGGTGGAGGCTGGCTGCGGACATTCGTGGTCGATGTCCGCTGTCGCCTGATCGGGGTCGCGGCAGTGATCGGCGCGCTCGTTGCTGCCGCGTCGCACCGGTATGTGCTCCTCGTGACATTGCCAATGCTCGCGGTCGCGGCCATCGTCTGGTTTCGGTCGGAAGGTCAGCCGGGGAAGCGGATGGCGCTCGGCCTCGCGGGTGTGGGCCTCGGCCTCCTCTCGGTGATCGAGGTCGCTTTCCTCGCCGACGACTTAATCGGCGGCGATTTCGAGCGGATGAACACAGTCTTCAAGTTCGACTATCAAGCATGGTGGCTGCTCATGCTCGCCGCAGTCGGCATCCTGGCGATCATCATCGAGCGATGGCGCGCGACGCCGCCTGCCGCCCAGGTCGGCATTTCGACCTTGCTGGTCGTCGGTATTGCGCTTTCGCTCTGCTATCCGCTCTTCGGCTCGCCTGCACGCCTCGGGCAGCGCATGAACCCGCCGCCTGTCCATGCCGGGTTAGATGGCTTCGCGTGGATGCAGACGGGATCGGTGCCCGCCGATCAGTTCAACAACAGCGGGAGCGGCGAGCCCGTCTTTTTCGCGGACGACCTCGCATTGATCGACTACCTCAACGCGAATGTGCGCGGGACGCCGGTGATCGCGGAGGCGAGCATCGGCCCCTATCGCGGCAACGGCTCGCGGATTTCGAGCGCGACGGGCTTTCCGACAATCATCGGCTGGGAGCGCCACGAGGAACAGCAGCGGGACCGGACGATCCTGCCCGCACGCGTCGAGGATGTGCGAACGATTTACACAAGTAGCGAGCCGCGCGCGGTGCAGGATGTGCTCGATCTCTACCATGTGCGGTACATCGTCCTCGGCGACGTGGAGCGGAAGACGAAGCTGGAAGCCGGTCAGATCGGCGCGGCGCGGACGGGCGAGGCGTACGCATCCCCAGTCGGAATTACGACGTTGACGCGGATGACCGAGCAGGGCGCGTTGCGGGTGGCGTGGCAGTCGGGTACGACGATCCTCTACGAGGTCGTCGGCGGCTGGCGCGGGGAGTTATCCAATGGTGGGTAGCGCGCTCGGTTGGGCCGCGTTGTGGCTCCTCTGGCTGCTCGTGCTCGGCGCGGTTGCCTTCCCGCTTGCCCATCGGCTGATGCCGGGGCTGCCAAGCCGGGGCGTCGCGATGAGTCCGGCGCTCGGCATGGTGCTCGTCGCGTACCTGGCGTGGTTGCTGGCCTCGCTCCATCTCGTACCCTTTGGACGCGGCGCGCTGCTCCTTGCCCTCGCGGTGGTCGCGCTGCTCTCGGCATGGTCGGAGATGGCGTCGCACGGCGCGGCAGTCCGGTGGCTGCGGCGCCACGGCGGGCTTGTCGCGGCCTTCGGCATGGCGTTCGTGGTCGTCTTCGCCTGCTTCTTCTGGCTGCGCGGCTTCTATCCGGACGTCCGCAGCACCGAGAAGCCAATGGAGATCGGTTTCCTGACCAGCACGATGCGCGCCCGGTGGATGCCGCCGAACGACGTCTGGCTCTCGGGGTTCACGATCAACTATTACTACTTCGGCTATGTCGAGACCGCGACGCTCGGCTTACTGAGCGGCGTGCGCCCGGAGATTGCCTTCAACTTGATGAGCATCTCCCTGCCCGCGATGACCTTCTGCGGCGCGAGCGGCATCGTCTACGATCTGCTCGCGCGGTGGCGCTGGGGCCGCCGGGCATTCTCGATTCCCGTTCGACCCGTGCTGGCGTCACTTGTCGGCGGCTTGCTCGTCGCGTGCGCGGGGAATGCGTACGGATTCGCGCGCTTCATCTCCGCGCCCGCCGAGATTCTGGGCGCAAACTTCTGGACCGGCATCGGCTGGAACAGCTCGCGCGTCATTTACGATCACATCATCCCCGGCAGCCCAACCCAGATGATTACCGAGTTCCCGCTCTTCAGCTTCATCCTCGGCGATATCCACCCGCATGTGCTCGCGCTGCCGACGGTGCTGCTCGCGGTGGGCGTCGCCCTCGGCTTTTGGGTCCGCCCGGCCGGGTGGCGTCGCTCGGCGGTCCCGCGCTACCTGCTCGCCGCGCTGGTGATCGGCGCGCTCTATCCGACCAATGCCTGGGACCTGCCGACCTTCGCGCTGCTTGTTCTCGCCGCGATTGTGCTGCGGCGACCGGATGGGTGGCTCCGGCGCATCGTTCGAGTTGGTGGAGTGCTCGCCGGCGCGGTCGTTCTCTTCCTCCCCTATTACCTGCACTTCACCAGCCTCGTCGGTCATCGGGGCGATGAACCGACCTTCATTCAGAGCCTCGAGGCGACGCCGCTGGTCGGCACGATCATCAAGATGTTCGGCGTCGTCACCTGGCCGCACACGACGCTGCCGCAATTCCTTGCCTTCTTCGCGCTGCCGCTCGCCGCCGCCGGTACGGTCGTGCTGCGCGGTTGTGTCGGCACGACGGGATTGAAACGGTACGAGGAGCGCCGGGCGTATCTGATCGCCGCGCTTGCGGTCGTCGTCGTCGCGGTCGCCACGCGCACGCCGATGCTGCTGCCGTGCGGCCTCGTCGTGATCCCCGGCGTCTATGCGATGCGTCGCCCCTTCGCTCGCCTCGCGGTCGACGCGTCACCGTGGTCGGTCTGGACGCCGGTCGACCGCGCGGCAGCGGCGGTCGCGGTCTATGGGGCGCTGCTGCCGGTCATCCCGGAGTTCGTCTTCCTGCGGGACGCCTTCGACAATCGCATGAACACGATGTTCAAGGTCGATTACCAGGCGTGGGTGCTCCTGATGCTCGCAGGTGCATACGGCTTTATCACCCTGCTGCGGACCGTGCAGGCGGAACAGTCGCTCTTCCGGTTGGCAGGGAGCGGGACGCGTTTCGCCGCTGTGCAGATCGGTCTAGCCATTTTTGCGGCGATGGCGCTTGTCTATCCACTGCTCGTCCCATATCAGCGCACCGGGCACTTCGGCAGCGAGGGTATCGACTTCGGCGGCCCCGCCGAGGGGTGGAAGGGGCTCGATGGATTCCAGTATGTCACGCAGACGAACCCGGACGAGTTCGCCGCGCTCGTCTGGCTGCGCGACCATAGTGGGCAGGACGACCGGCTCGTCGAGGCGCCGGGGAACTCATACGGCGACGCGCACGGCTGGTTCCAGAGCCGATTCGGTGCGGCGTCCGGCACGCCCGATGTCCTCGGCTGGTACTTCCACGAGGTGCAGTGGCGCGGCGGCACCCCCGGCGTGATCGACAAGGATTTGCCCGAACGCGCGGCAGACATCGGTACGTTGTACGGCACGACCAATGCCCAGGATGCGCGGCGGATTCTGGCGAAATACGGCATCAACTGGGTGGTGGTTGGCCTCACGGAGACGGAGGGTGAGGGACATTGCGCGATTTCGCTCGGTTGCCCGCCGTACGCACCCGCCGGGCTGACGAAATTCAATGACATGCTGGAACTCGCCTACCAGCACGGCTCGGTGTCGATCTACCACGTTCCGTAAAGGGGGCCGCAGTGGTCGTCCCACGTCCCGATGCGAATGTTCCGCGCCCCGCGCCAGTGATTTTCTTCGGCACCCCCGCCTTCGCTGTGCCGACACTCGCCGCGCTCGCCGAAGACGCGCGGTTTGCGGTCTGCCTCGTCGTCACGCAACCGCCGCGACCGGTGGGGCGCGGCAGGGAGGTGCAGCGGAGCGCCGTGCATGTCGCCGCCGATGCGCGCGGGCTACCCGTCTTCGCGCCGGATCGCCTGCGCTCGCCGGAGGTCGTGTCGCGGCTGGCGGGCGAGTCTGCCGCGCTCTTCGTCGTGGCGGCCTATGGGAAAATCCTCCGCCTGGACGTGCTCAATCTGCCCGATCACGGGACGCTCAATGTCCACGCATCGCTCCTGCCCGCCTATCGCGGTGCGTCGCCGATTGCGGCGGCGATCCTCGATGGCGTGCCGGAAACGGGCGTAACGATCATGCTGATGGACATTGGCCTCGATACCGGCCCAATCCTCGCGCAGCAGGGTGTCGCAATCGCGCCGGATGCGACGACCGCCTCCCTTTCGGCGACATTGGCGGAGAGCGGGGCGCCGCTGCTCGTCGATACCGCAGCACGCTGGCTGGACAGGCAGATCGAACCGGAGCCGCAGGACGATGCCGCCGCCACGGTGACGCGCCTGCTCAAAAAGGAGGATGGCGCAATTGACTGGCACGCGCCCGCCGCACGGCTGGCACGAATGGAGCGCGCGTATTCGCCGTGGCCCGGTCTCTTCACGTCGCTCGGCGGCAAGCGCCTGATCGTGCATGGCGTCACCGATCTGCTGCCCGACAGGGACGCGCCTCCCGGCACGATTGTGTCGGTCGGGCAGTCCGGGATGCGCGTGCGGACAGGCGCGGGCGACGTTCTCGTTGCGCGTGTCCAACCCGAGGGCAAAGGGGCGATGACAGCGGCGGCATTCGCGGCAGGGCACCCAAATCTGGTCGGTACGCGCCTCGGCGACGATCGGGCGCGCGACGCGCAGTAGCCCTTGCCGCGATCTGGTAGGATAGAGGCGCTACCGGCCACGGGATCGAAAGGACGCCGCTTTGCAGTTAATCTACCGGATGATGCGATACCTGCGGCCCTACCGGCGGCAGGCGATCAGTTCGTATGCGGCGCTGATCATCGCCATTCTCCTTCAACTGGCGGTGCCGCTGCTCGTACGCCAGATCATCAACTCGGCCATCACAGCGGGCGACCGGCGCTTTCTCACCATCGCCGCGCTCGGCATCGTCGTTGTGACGCTGGCGCAATCGACGTTCATGTACACGCGCTCGTACTGGCTGCAATACCTCGCCGAGCGGGTTGCCTACGATGTGCGCAACGACATGTACCAGCACCTCGAACGTCTCTCATTCTCGTACTATGACACCGCACAGACCGGGCAACTACTCTCGCGGGCGACCGAGGATGTCAACAACATCCGGCGCTTCTTCATGTTCGGGCTGCGGATGGCGGCGCAATCGGGGTTGCTGCTGCTCGGTGTGATGGTTATCATGCTCCGGCTCAACTGGCAGTTGGCGCTGCTCGCCCTCTCGACCATTCCGTTCCTGCTCTGGGTGACGCTCTGGTTCAGCATCTCGATCCGGCCCTTGTTCCTGCGCGCTCAGACGCAGTTCGGCGTGGCGATGACCGCGTTGCAGGAAAATCTCGCCGGGGTGCGCGTCGTGCGCGCCTTCGCGCGGGAGGAGTTCGAGGTCGCCAAATTCGAGCGCGAGACGACGGCCCTCTACAACCGGCAGATGGACGCGGCGCGGCGCTGGACATTCGTCTTCCCGCTGATGTCGTTTATCACGGGGCTTGGCACCGCCGCAATCATCGCCTTCGGCGGGGCGGCGGCCATCCGCAACGACTTGCAGATCGGCACCTTGCTCGCCTTCTATCTCTATCTGAACATGCTCGCCGAGCCCGTTCGCAATGTCGGCTGGATCGTCAATAATGTCGCCCGCGCGCAGGCATCGGCGGAGCGCGTCTTCGAGGTGCTCGACAAGAAGCCGCAGATCATCACGCCGCCGGACGCCCACCGGCCGGAGAGCGTGCGCGGTCATGTCGTGCTCGACAATGTCCAGTTCGCCTACACGCAGAGCGGGCGCGATGTCCTGCGTGGCGTCTCGATTGACGCGCCGCCCGGCTCGGTCACAGCCCTTCTCGGCGCGACGGGGAGCGGCAAGAGCAGCATTATCCAGTTGCTGCCACGCTTCTACGATGTGACCGCCGGGGCGATCCGCGTGGATGGCGTCGATGTGCGCGAATGGGATCTCGCGATGCTGCGGAAGAATGTCGGCCTCGTGCTTCAGGAGACCTTCCTCTTCTCTGTCTCCATCCGCGAGAACATCGCCTATGGGAACGCGGATGCGACGGACGCGGAGGTCGTCGCGGCGGCGCAGGCGGCGCAGGCGCACGATTTCATCGCGGCGCTGCCGAGCGGCTACGACACCCATCTCGGCGAGCGCGGCGTCAACCTCTCCGGCGGGCAGAAGCAGCGGTTGGCGATTGCGCGGGCGCTCCTTCTCAATCCGCGCATCCTCATTCTGGATGACGCGACGAGTAGCGTCGATATGGAGACGGAGTACGAAATCCAGCGCGCGCTGCATGTGCTGATGGCGGGTCGGACGACTTTCATCATCGCGCAGCGGCTGAGCAGCGTCCGTAGCGCGGACCAGATTTGCGTTTTGAGCGAGGGCCAGATCGTCGAGCGCGGCACCCACGCCGAACTGCTGCCTTTGGGTGGCCTCTATACCGAACTGCACGGCCTGCAGATGCGCGACGAGGCGACGATCACCGGCGCTGTCGCGGAAATACCCGTCGAGGCCGACGGCGATTGAGAGCGAGCGAAACAGACGATGATGCATTTTCAGGGCGACCCGGACGACCTTCTCGGTAAGGCATTCGACACAAATGTCGCGCGCCGCTTGCTCCTTTTCCTCAAGCCGTATCGCTGGCAGGTGCTCCTCGCCTCGGTGGCGGTCTTGCTCGGTACCTTTTGCGACCTGTCGCTCTACTGGCTCTTCGGGCGGGCAATCGATCAGGGTGTCGGCCACGGCAGTTACCGGACGCTGTTTACGATTGTCGGCATCTTTCTCGTCTCGCTCGTCATCGCCTTCCTCGCCCGGTGGACGCTCTACTTCCTGATGGCGCGCGTTGGCAATAAGGTGATCTTCGACTTGCGCGCGGCGCTCTTCCGCCGGATGCAGGTACTCGGCCTGAAGACCTACGATCAGATGGGCGTCGGGCGGATGATGTCGCGCATCCAGAACGATGTGACGGTGCTCGAGGATTTCCTCTCTACCGGCATGATAAGCGTGCTATCGGACATTTTGACGCTCTTCGGCGTCATCTTCGCGATGCTCGCCCTCAATCTGCGCCTGGCGCTGATCTCGTACACCGTCATGCCGCTGATGTTCGTTGTGATGTATTTCTGGCGGCGCCGCGCGGTGCAGACCTACCGCGCGACGCGAATCACGATCAGCCGCGTGACGGGGAACTTCGCCGAGAACATCAACGGTATGCGCGTGGTGCAATCCTTCGGGCGCGAGGAGCGCAATTTCGTCGGTTTTCGCGTCCTCAATCAGGAGAATCTCGACGCGAACGCCGATGCCGCGCGGTTGTCGGCCTTTCTCTTCCCGGCGGTGGAATTGCTCAGCGCGATGGCGACGGCGATCGTGCTCTTCTTCGGCGGTTTGACGGTCATCAACGGCCATTTGAGTATCGGGGCGCTGATCGCCTTCCTCGGCTACGTGACGCGCTTCTTCCAGCCGGTGCGGACGCTCTCTGACCGGTACAATACCTTGCAGGCATCGACGGTCGCCGCCGAACGCATCTTTGAGTTGCTCGATGAGCAGCCCGACATCGTTGATGTCCCGGAGGCGTACCCGCTCCCGGCGATCGACGGGACGATTGTGCTCGATCACGTCACCTTCGGCTATACCGGCACGCCCGTCCTGCACGATCTCAATCTAACGATCAAGAGCGGGACGACGGTTGCCTTCGTCGGCGCGACGGGGGCGGGCAAATCGAGCCTCGTCAATCTCGTGCCGCGCTTTTACGATGTCACGGACGGGCGGGTGCTGATCGACGGCCACGACGTGCGCGATGTGCGACTCTCCTCGCTGCGCGGCCAGATCGCGGTGGTGCTCCAGGACCCATTCCTCTTCGCCGGGACACTCGCCGACAATATTCGCTACGGGCGCCTCGATGCGACCGACGCCGAGATCGAGGACGCCGCGCGCTCCGTCGGCGCGCACCCATTCATCGCCCAGTTGCCGGACGGGTATCAGACCGAAATTCAGGAGCGGGGCGGCGGCCTGAGCGTCGGGCAGCGGCAACTGATCGCCTTCGCCCGCGCGCTGCTCGCCGACCGCCGCGTATTGATCCTCGATGAGGCGACGAGCAGCATCGACACGCAGACCGAACGGCTGATCCAGGAGGCGATGCAGCGTGTCCTCGCGGGCCGCACCGCGTTGGTGATCGCGCACCGTCTGAGCACCGTTGTCGACGCGGACGAGGTAGTAGTGCTCGATCAGGGCCGGATCGTCGAACGCGGTCGCCACGCCGACCTCCTGGCGCGGCGGGGATATTACTTCAACCTGTACGCGATGCAGTTTCGCACGCAGCATGGCGACGCCGTCGAATCGGCGGCGGATTAGTCGTCGCCCTCGCCAAACAGCGTTAATTGCTGATGCCGCACCATCTCCCAAATGGGGCCGATGGTGTAGCGCGGGAGGGCGGTGACGCGCGTGCGGAAGATGCCCGCCGCGTTGAGCGCCTCGCTCACGGTGCGGACTGCGGTCTCCGGCGTATTGTTGTTCGCGGAGAGATGGGCGAGCCAGACATCGCGCGGCCAATCCTCCCGGTAGGCGCGCACGAGCATCGCCGCGCAGTCGTCGTTCGAGAGATGCCCGCCACGACCCTTGATGCGCGCCTTGAGGAACCAGGGATAAGCGCCGCTGTCGAGCATCGTCGCATCGTAATTTGCCTCGATCACTGTCAGATCGGCCCCCGCGACCGCCTCGCGCACGGACTCCGAAGCGCCGCCGAGATCGGTGAAGATGGCAGCGGAGCAGCCGTCGCACTCGATCACAAACCCGTACGTGGCCGACGCATCGTGCGCGACGGCCTGCGGCATGACTGTCATGTCGCCAATCGTGCGCGACCGGCCCGCATCGAAGACATCCGCGACGAGGTCGCCGAGCCAGGATGCCTCAGCCAGGAGCTCGCGCCCGGCGACGAAGGGCACTCCCCACACTTCGTGGAGTGGCTGTGCAGCCTGGACATGGTCCGAATGCTCATGCGAAAGGTAGACGACATCGATTTCGTCCGGTCGGACGCCGAGACGCGCAAGATTCTTGACCAAACGCGGATACTGGACGCCGCAGTCGATCAGGATGGTCCGTCCCGATGCGCCGCGAATCAACGTCGCGTTCCCACTGCTGCCGCTGCCAAGACTACAAACTCGCACCGATTGGCTCCTCGTGCGGCTGACGCGATAACCGCGCACAAAGACGACGAACGGTGGTATCGTAGCAGGGGCGTTTTGTATAGGAAAGAGAGCGACCGATGGTGTTCGATTTCGGTGGTCGTCCGCGTCCGATCAGGCCGGAGCGCCCCGGTTCGCCCGGCGTAGGCGCTACGGGTCGGGGTGGCGACGCGGACACGCCGCATGGCAGCCGCCCGTGGTGGCTTGGCCCGGCGGCGGTGCTCGGCGCGCTTGTGCTCCTCTTCGTGCTCCTGACGAGCACAGCTGGCTTCTGGGCGAACCTCTGGTGGTTTTCCAGCCTGGGGTTCCGGGATGTGTTACTGACGCGGTACGTCGCCGTCTTTCTTTCCTTCCTCGTCGGGTTCGTGATCGCGGCGATCTTTGTCGGTGTCAATCTCTGGGCGGCGCTCCGTTCCGAGGGTGGTATCGGCCTGACGGTCGGAGACGTCACGATCGGGAGGCGATTGAGCATTCTCGCCCTCGCTGGCGCGACGATCGTGCTCAGCGGACTCTTCGCCCTCTCCGTCGGCTCGCAATGGGAGCTCTTCCTTCGCTTCCTCAATCGGACCTCGTTCGGGGTGACGGACCCACAATTCCATCAGGACGTATCCTTCTACGTCTTCACGCTGCCCGTCCTCGACTTCTGGCGGTCGTGGCTGATGTCGCTGATCGTCTTGACCGCCATCGGCGTGGCGGCGGTCTACGCCGCGAAACTCGGCACGGAGTTGATGGGCGGGACCTTCCGGTTGCCGCCGCATATGCGCGCGCATTTGTCCATCCTCGGCATGATCTTCCTCATTGGCATGGCGCTTGGCTACTGGATCAACAGCCGTGAGTTGGTCTACTCGACGCGCGGCGTCGTCGAGGGCGCCTCGTACACCGACGTGAATGCGCAGATTCCCGCGAATTACATCCTGCTCGGTATCTCGCTCGTCGCGGCCCTCCTGCTTGCGGTCAATGTCTTCCGGCGACAACTGGTGCTCCTTGTCGGCACGGTGGCGGTCTGGATCGTCGCGGCGGTCTTGATCGGCAGCGCGTATCCGGCGGCGGTGCAGTCGGTGCGCGTGCGGCCAAACGAACTCGGCAAAGAGCGCCCCTATATCGACCGGAACATCGCCATGACGCGGCAAGCGTTCGGGATCGATAGTGTGGATCAGCAGCAATTGGCCGGGGTCGGCGAGCCCACCCGAGAAGGGCTCGATGCTAACAAAGCGTCGGTGAGCAACATCCGGCTGTGGGACACGGACGTCCTGCTGAAATCCTATCCGCAGCTCCAGCAGATTCGTCAGTACTACTCGTTCCGTGATGTGGACGTCGACCGCTATCGGGTGGACGGGCAGTACCGGCAAATCAATCTCTCGGCGCGCGAGTTGGACCCCGCACAGCTGGCGGTGCAATCGCAAACGTGGCAGAACCGCCACCTCATCTACACGCATGGGTATGGTGTCGTCGCCAGTACAGCCAATGAAGTCGTCGGCGGTGGCAACCCGAACATCATCCTCGGCGACATCCCCCCGCGCGGCCCGAGCGATCTGCAGGTGCAGGAGCCGCGCATCTACTACGGCGAATCGACGGGCGAGTATGTCTTCGTCAAGACGCAGCAGCCGGAGTTCGACCGCCCGTCCGGCACGGCGGCGCAATCGCAGGGGGAGTACACGACCTACGCGGGCGGCAATGGCGTCCCGGCGGGTAGCCTGATCCGCAAGATGGTCTTCGCGGCCTATCTCGGCGAGCCGAAGATTCTGCTCAGCGGCGACATCACCGGCAATGCCGAAATCCTCTTTCGCCGCAATGTCGTCGACCGCCTGCACACCGTCGCGCCTTTCCTGCGCTACGACGCCGATCCGTACCTCGTCGTCATGGATGGTCGCCTCGTCTGGGTGAACGATGCGTACACCGTCACGAACCGCTACCCGTACGCATCGCAATTCAATGGCGCGGGCACGATCCCCGGCGGCATCAACTATATCCGTAACAGTGTCAAGGCGACTGTCGATGCGTACGATGGCACCGTGCGGCTGTACGTCGTCGATCCCAAAGACCCAATCGTCGCGACCTATCAGAAGATCTACCCGTCGCTCTTCGTCTCGGGGGATTCGGCGACCCCATCGCTGCGCGCCCACTTCCGCTATCCGGAAGATTATTTCGACATCCAGTCGGCGATGTACACGCGTTACCATGTGACTGATCCGCAGGTCTTCTACGGCAGCGAGGATCAATGGGCCATCGCGAACGAGCAGGTGGGCGAGAAGAAGATCGTCCAGCCGATCGCGTCCTATTACGTACTGGTGCGATTGCCGGGGCAGCAGCAGGAAGAGTACGTGCTCGTTCGTCCCTTCACGCCCGGCGGCGGGACGAATAACCGGCAGAACATGGTCGCGTTTCTGGCCGGTCGCTCCGATGGCGCCAACTACGGCAAACTCGTCGACTACGAGTTCCCGCGCCAACTGACGGTCCAGGGGCCGCAACAAGTCGAAGCCCGGATCAATCAAGAGCCGGACATATCCAAGGAGATCACCCTGCTCGATCAGGCCGGCTCTCAGGTCATCCTCGGGAACTTCCTCATCATTCCCATCGAGAACACGCTTCTCTACGTCGAACCGCTCTATGTGCAGGCGACGAACAGTCCCTTCCCGGAGTTGAAGCGCGTCATTGTCGCGTCGCAAGACAAGGTGGTCATGAGACCGTCACTCGATGAGGCGCTCGTTGCGCTCGTTGGGAACGGCCCCACAGTCGCAAATTCGGCGCCCGGCGCGAGTGCGCCCGCTGCGAACGGTGCGCAACCGGGGCCGCCAGCCGTGGACACCGCGCGCGCCGCCGACGCCCTCAATCACTATCAGCGCGCGCAGGACGCCCTGAAGACGGGGGACTGGACAACCTTCGGCAATGAACTGGCGCAGGTTCAGCAGATCCTGCAGCAACTCGCAGGCACGACTGGCGCTGCCACGCCTGCTGCACCAGCGACTCCCGCCGCTCCGTCCGCATCAGGTACGCCACGCGCGTCACCGGTGGCGACCCCCAAGCCCTAATCAGGGGAGGGAAGTCCGGTGAAGAGGGCGCGCCCGATGCGGACATGGGTCGCGCCTTCTTCAATTGCGATGGGGAAGTCATTCGACATGCCCATTGACAGTACGGGCAATGGGAGAGAGGGAAACTTCTCGCGCAATGAGTCACGCAATTCACGCAGCCCGCGAAAGGCGGGGCGGGCATCGAACATCTCGTCAACCTGCGGCGCGATCGTCATCAGACCCTGAATACGAATCGCCGGGCATTTTGTAATTACATATCCCATAAGATATATTGCCATATCAAGGAAGGCACCTTGCTTCGATACATCCTCCGCGACATTGACTTCGAGCAGGACATCGATCGTTCTCCCTCGTCGTGACGCCTCGCGTTCGAGGGCATCCGCCAAGCCTTCGCGATTGAGTGACTGTACCGAGGTAAAGAGATCGAGCACGTCGCGCACTTTATTCGTCTGGAGATTGCCGATCATGTGCAGGCGGACCTCCGGCGCGAGGGGAGGGAAGTCGCTCTTACGTCCGAACTTCGCCACCGCGTCCTGCACGCGATTTTCCGCGATGTCATGGACGCCCGCGCCAATCAGCACGTCCGCGACCGACCGATCAACGCTCTTCGTGACACCGATCAACGTGACCTCATCTGCCCGCCGCCCGACGCGCGTACACGCGGCGGCGATCTCGGCCTGCACGCGCGCGACGTTCGCGCCCACAATCGTTTCGGTTGACGGCATCTTAGTCCTCCATCGTGAGCAGGATCGCGAAACGTCCCTCCGATTCATCGTGGGCGAGGGCATAGCGGTGAGAAAAAAGGCGCGCGCCGTGTTCGAATGTGCATATTTCTGCACAGGAGATGGCGTCGGCTCGGAGGCCCGCACGCATGAACTGCCGCCGATTCGCTTCCCACAGGTCGAGGCGTGGCCCGCGTTCGTCGGTGGTGAACAGCGCATCGTCAGGATACGCTTGGGTGAAGGCGGACACGACCTCGCTCCCGACAGTATAGACAGCGGGGCCGATACTTGGCCCGATCACTGCAAGCAGAGACGCGGTATCGGCGCCGCACCTCTCGCGCATTGCCGTAACCAGTGCGCCTGCTATGCCGGCGAGGGTGCCGCGCCAACCCGCGTGAGCGAGCGCGATGATGCGCTGCTGCGTATCGACGACGATCAGCGGCACGCAATCGGCGAAGCACATCATCAGCGCCAAACCCGGCTCCCGCGTGATGATGCCGTCGGTATCTGGGATTGCATCCCGTGGGGAGAGGATGCCGCGTCCTCTGTCGTCATTACCAACGATACGCACTGATATGCCGTGGACAAGACCACACATTACCCCGTCCTCCGGGCGACGAGCGATACGCCTCAGTGCAGCACGGCGGTTTGCCCGCACTCCGTCCGGGTCCACAGCCCCGGTGGTGAAACTCATATCCCCGCCAACCGGCAGCGACGGGTCTCGTTCCGTCACGACATATCGCAACCATGGGATCGTATCTAGGATCGGCAGAATGAGCGATTCGACTGCTGTCACGGCGTTATGTTCCACCTTTACGCGCGTAATCGAGGAGGATACGGTCGATCAAATCTTCAACGGGCGCGAGGTCATCGGTGAAGACCTTCGGGCCGGGTGCGGCCTCGCGTAGGCGACCATCGCGGATCGCTTCATCGCCGAGCGCAACGAGCGAGGAGTTCGGCGTCCGTGCCCGGATACTGTCGATGTTCTGCGCGAAGGTGGAGATTGTCGTCGGGTCCCGTGTGCCGATAATCATGGTGTTCGTGTACGCGGGTGTGTCGATCAAATAGACATTCGGGAAGACCGCGCGCATCGTCTGGCTGATGACATCCACGAGGCGATAGTCCGTATCCGTCCGACCGGCATTGACGACGACGGTGCCGCCGCTATTCAGATGGTCATCGACCTCCTGGAAGAACTCCTTCGTCGTCAATTGGAATGGGATGTACGGCTGATGATATGCATCGACGGCGATCACATCGTACTTCTTCTCCGTCGCGCGCAGGTAATAGCGACCATCCTGGACGATGACATGGACGTTTGACTCATTGAGGTTGAAGAACCGCCGGGCGACATCGACGATTTTCGGGTCGATCTCCACGCCGTCGATCTGGACATTCGGACCGTACACCTCGGTCATTCGCTGTGCGACCGTGCCCCCGGCCAGGCCAATGACGCAGACATCCTTGATGGTATCGGGGCGTGTATTCGCGACGAAGAAGGGCGAGAGGGTGAAGTAGTCCCACGGACCGTAGCTGAGCGGTTGCGTCGCGCGATTCGGATAGTAGAGCGAGTGGATCGCGTGCCCTTCGTTCAGATAGAGTTCGTATGCCCCGGTGTCCCGGTTCTCGCCCACCTGGATGAAGTTATACGCCGATTCGCCCTGCCAAATGATCGCGCGATTGCCTTCCACAGGTCGGACGAAGCCGCGCTGCCCAAAACCGGCGACTGCAATCATCGCGATCAAGAGCGCGATGGCGACCGCGAGTAACTGCGTGCGCCGCTGCGTCGCCGGCGAGCGGAAAAGCCCGATAACGGACGCTATGAGCAACGTAAGCGCGAACAGGTAAAACGTGCGAAATGTCCCAATCCTCGGGATGAGGAGAAAGGTCGGCACGAACGTCCCGACGATGCTGCCGACAGTGCTCAGTGCGTATAACGACCCTGACGTATTCCCGGCGCCGGAGACGCTTTCCAGTGCCAGCCGGATGGCGAAGGGTGAGACACAGCCGAGCAGCGTTACGGGGATGGCGAAGAGAATCAGCGTGCCGACGAGCGAACCGTAAAACCCGCCGAGTGAGACGGCCGTAAATGCATCCAGGCTCTTGGCGAGGATCGGGCCGGCGAGCACCGGGATCAGACCGGTGACAAAGGCGGCGGCGGCGGTGATCGTGTACAGCAACGTCGCAGACGGCCAGCGATCGGCGATCCGCCCGCCCACGGCGTAGCCGATGGAGAGATAGATAAGGGTGAGGCCGATCAGGTTTGCCCAGATGAAAAGCGACGTGCCGAAGAAAGGCGCGAGCAAGCGGGAGGCAGCCAACTCGATACCGATGCTGACGCCGCCCCCGATGAAGACGACGACACGGAGATACCAATCGACGCGCGGGAGTGGACGTGTTGCGTCCTCTGACGCGGTCGGCAGCCTATCGAGTGTCCGCACCAACCGGGGAGCCTCCAGAATTGATAAGGGGCCGCACTGGGGCGGAGTATAGCATAGCCACGCATCGCCGTTGCGCTCCCACGCCTCGTCGCATACCATCTGGCGATGTGCGGACTTGCTACGCGAGAAAAGAGGACCCCGTGGACGAGCACCAGGAACTATTGATGCAGATCATGCGCCTCGCCGATCGTGTGACGATGGCGCGGCTCGGCCTGTTGAAAGAACTGACCGTCGAGGCGGATGAAACGAAATCGACGGTCATCCGCGTCGCCCCGGCGTCTGCTGAGGAATGGGAGAAATACCCGGCCTATTTCCGGCAGACCTTCGCCTACATTGCGGCCTCCGTCCGAGACGGCTTCGCTACGCTTGATGCCCCCGCACGCCCCGTCGAACTCGAATAACGGAGAAGTCAGAAGTCAGAAGCCAGAAGTGCCCTTGATGGGCCTCTGGCTTCTGACTTCTCGATGTCGCATAAGCGAAGTTAAGCGACAATTGAACTCATCCGTCAATCAATACGCGCCCCTGCGGCACCCCCAGAACCATTGGGCTGCTGCGAAATCATTGCATGTCTGTCACCTAGTTGACAGAATGTATATACCGCACGTACAATGTGTGAAGTATGTCGCGTCCGTACAAGCGTCCCACAGCGCTTACGCCGCCGTGCAGGATTGGGGAGGAACGTATGAGTGCCGACACGTCACCGTTTCAAGAGACGATCGACAAGACGCTCCGTCTCGTCTACAGCCAGATGCACCGCTATCATCTGAAGCTCTTCGGTAAGGCGCCGGATGCGGTCTCCGTCGAGGGCTTGCGTGAGGGTCCGTTGGGGCAGGACTTGTATCGGCTCGGTCGCTTGGCGCGAGGCGAGGAGCAAGCGAATCAGGACGATGTCTTCCGCGCCGTGAACTCCGTCCTCGAACTCCTCTTCTGGCCGGCTGGGGAGGATCAGTACCAGGTGCCGCGTTCCTTCTGGGAGGAATCGCTCGGCAAGATGCTCTCGCAAGCGAAGTTGCGCGCGGTGGACGCGAGCGAGTTGATGAGCATCGGCAGTGCGGCCACGCGCCTCGGCGTCACTCGCCCGACGATTTATCGCTGGATGGATGACCACACGCTGAACTATGTACGGGATGAGATGAGCGGCCGGACCTTTGTCTTCCGCCAGGATGTCGATCAGTTACACGACGATGCGTCCCGTGTCAACCACGACCAGATTCTGCCCCGTGGCGATGACGCTTACCTGCGCATGGAGCGCGACGACATTCAATAACGAGGACTGAGGACTAGGGATACCGGTTCCTCGCATTACAGACGAGTACTAACAGAGTCGCCCGTGGGGTTTCACGGGGGAATCTTTATTGTCGGTCCTCCATCCCCCCCCC
>JBPCMC010000126.1:0-12926 GCA_051002645.1 Thermomicrobiales bacterium | reverse complement strand
GGGGGGAACGATTACGGTGGTCGCACTGGCGACGGCGGCACCAGGAGCGGGCGCGACGCGGCCACTACGCGCGCTGGGTGCGCCTCCATCCACCCTCATGAAGTGCGGCTGTAGTACTAAACAGCGTGTACGCGAGATAGCCGTGACGCACGCCGCTGAGCGGGAAGATGGTCAGCGCCTCGTGCGTCAGCGCGTCCTCGACCCAGAGTGCGTCGCAGCGTTGTGTGAATAGATTGCTCATTGTTTCCCCCTCGTTATCTGCCGGTGCGCCGCCTGTTCGCGCTATAACCCACAGTAGCAGCAGTCACCGGACGAGATCGTGTCCACTTTCATTTCTCTGCTAGACTGCGGTATGCGGATGCGATGACACGGGAAGGACGATGCGACATGAACGTGGAGGTCGAACGGCCGGAGGTGACGGCGGAGCAGCGCTCGCTGGCGATGCTTGTCGCGCTCCATCTGCACCCGACCGGGCTGCGGCGGGCCGAACTGATCGGCGAGGTGCGGCGTATCCTCGCCGAGCCGGAACTCTATCTCGGCCAGCGCGACGCGGCAGGGGCGACGCGCGAGCGACCGCTGGAGGAACGCACCATCCACCGCGATCTCGTCCGCATGCGCGATTGGCTCGGCACGAAACCGTGGCCGGACATCGCCGTGACGGATGAGCACGCGGGGCGGGAGCGGCGGTACCGTCTCGCCCAGGGCCTCGTGCCCGGCTTTGTCCTCACCGATGGCGACCGCGACGCATTGCGCGAGATCTTCCAGCATCTCTGCGGCGCGAAGGCGGGGACGCGGTCGATCGTCCTGCCCTTCGTCCAGAAGGTTGCGGGCGAAATGCTCGCCGTGGACACCGGAGACGTCCTGCCGCCCGATGTGATGGGGTACCTGACCCAGGAGCAACGGGACGCGCTCGCCGTCATCGTGCGCGCCAAGCAGCGGCAGCAGGGGATCGCTTTCGCGTATACGGCGGGGAGCGGCACGAAGCAGTACGTCGCGTGGCCGATTGAGATTTCGTGGTTCGGGACGCGCGTCTACATCGCCGCGCGCAAGGACGATCAGCAGTTCCGCGTCTTCCGGCTGGATCGCTTCCTGCCCCGAGCGGATCAACCCGCCCGGCATCTCCTCGTGCAGCCGACCGGACGGAGTGCGCCGTTCGGCCTCAGCCTCCCGTCACGCCCGTTCCGGTTGCGCGTGCGCGGCAACCTCGTACCATCCTTCCGGGACACCGCCGTCTTCTTCGATCAGACGGTCACGCCGGAGGAGGACGGATCGCTGACCGTCACGGGGACGTATCGTTCCGATGTCCTCCTCGCGAACAACGTGCTCCGTTACGGCGCCGCCGTCGAGTTACTGGAGCCCAGGCGGGTCCGTACGCTGATCACGGAAGAGGTCGCGGCCCTCACACGCCTCTACGCGGGGGAACCCGCTGGATAAGAGACGATTTTAGAACCTGGCAGGATTGAACCGCCAATACGACCCCGACGCGCTCTCAGCCTTTCGCCAGATGGCGCAAGGCGACCGCCGCGTGCATCGCGACGCCGGTGGCGAGGGCGTCGTCATCGATATCGAAGCGCGGGTGGTGATGGTTCGCCGTCTTCCCGGTCGCCTCGTTGCGCACGCCGAGGCGGTAGTAGGCGCCCGTCGATGCGTTGATGAAGTAGGACATATCTTCCCCGGCCATGCCCGGTTCGCCTTCCTGCGTGCGCTCCGGCCCGACAACCTCCAGCGCGACTTCGCGGACAAGCGCCGCCATTGCCGCATCGTTGACGGTCGGTGGGTAGCCGAGGGTGTACTCCACCTCCGCCGTGGCGCGGAAGGTCGCGCAGATGCCCCGGACTACCTGCGGGATGCGCTCTGCGAGCAGCGCCCGCGTCTGCTCATCGAAGGTGCGGATCGTCGCCAGGAACGTCGCGTCCTCGGGGATGACATTGCTCACCGTGCCCGCATGGAGCGAACCGACGGTGATGACGGCGGGCGAGAGGGGATTGACCTCGCGGCTGACCAGCGATTGCAAGGCGACGATGCAGTGCGCGCCGATCACGATCGGATCGATCGCCATCTGCGGCCGCGCCGCGTGCCCGCCTAACCCCTGGATCGTCACGCGGGCTGTATCTGCGGCGGCATGGACGGGACCCGCGCACACCGTCACGATGCCCGTCGGGATGTTGGAGCCGACGTGGATGCCGAAGGCGGCGTCCACATGCGGGTTCTCCATCACCCCAGCCTCGATCATTGGTCGCGCGCCGCCGCCATTGGCTTCCTCCGAGGGTTGGAAGAGGAACTTGATCGTCCCGGCGAACTCCTCCCGTCGCCCCGCCAGCACCCGCGCCGCCCCCAGCAGCATCGCCGTGTGCGCGTCGTGCCCGCAGGCGTGCATTACCCCAGCCGCTTCGGAGCGATAGGGGACGTCGTTCTCCTCTTCGATGGGCAGGGCGTCCATGTCGGCGCGCAGGAGGACGGTCTTGCCCGGCCCCTTGCCTCCGTGCAGGACACCGACGACGCCCGTCTTGGCGATCCCTGTCTGCAGGTCATCGAGATTGAGGGCGCGCAGCCGCTCGATGACGAGGCTGGCTGTGTTCTCCTCGTGGAAGCCCAGTTCGGGGTGCTGGTGGAGGTAGCGGCGGTCGGCGACGACGCCGGGGGCGATCTCCTCGGCGCTCTCGCGCAGATCGGCGGCAGTGACCATCGTGCGGTCTCCTTCGGTAAAAATTAAACAGGCATGGCGGCGCGGGTTTGCAACCCACGACCACAGGGTGCAAACCTGTGCCACCCTAAAGTAACGTTATCGTACCGGGTTGGGAATCGGGTGGGTAGTGGGCAATCGATGATGGAGGGCGGGATTATGACGCGGCAACATCCGCCGCATCGGCACGCTGTGAGACGATGAAGTCGTGGACCGCCGCCCAGTCCACCTGCGTTAAGGACCAATCGACGAACGCCTTAATATCGCCGATCTCCGGCGGGGCGAACTGCGTGGCGTATTTCGTGAGGTCCTCACGCAGCCAGCGGAGGTTGCCGTCCCGCTTCACTCGCTTGTCGAGGTACTCTTGCACCTCGCTCAGTTCGTCCGGCGACACCTGCTCGCCCGCGTCGCTGCGCGCATCGGTCGTCTCGTCCACCCATGCCCTGACGGCCCCCTTGGTGTGCATCGCTGCGATCTCGTCGGGGGCGTCGGTGAGCCAGTCGACAATCATGCGGGTCGGCGTCAGTTCCTGTCCGATTGTTTCTGTCGTGGCGCTCATCTGCTTCCTCTCCTGCTCCATTCCTGCTCGCTGGAATGCACATCGCGTGCCGCCGCGCCTTCCATCTCCTCGCGAGAGCGGCGAGTATGCCGCCGGTTCCTCAGTCGAGCAACGCGCGGCGGTTGACACGGCGACCATCGACGGGCAAGATACCCGGCGATACCGGAGGGTCGGCACGCACGGTTGATGGGGGAACAGCGCATGGCACAAACGATCGCAAAACCGCTACCGCGCACGCCGGTCTATTCGAGTACCGCCAGCGCCGGTTTGTTGGGGCGGCTGCGCACGCTCTTCGAGCGCCGCGATCTCATCTGGGAACTGACTGCCCGCAACCTCAAGGTGCGCTACCGTCGCTCGGTCTTCGGCTTCCTCTGGGCGATCCTCAACCCGCTGCTCAATGCCCTCGTCTTCGGGTTCGTCTTCGGCGTCTTGCTCAAATCCTCGATTGACCGGTTCGTGCTCTTCGTGCTGATCGGATTCATGGCCTGGGGCGCGTTCGCCGCGTCCGTGCTGGAATCGATGGCGGTCATTACCGGATCGTCCGCCCTGGTTGCGCGCGTGCGCTTCCCGCATGAGGTGCTACCGATTTCCACGGTACTCGCGAATATGATCAACCTGGTTCTGGCGGCGCTGCCGAGCATCTTCGTCGTCATGGCGATCACGCACTCGCCATTGCACCCGCAGTTGATCTTGTTCCCGTTGGTGCTGATTTGTCTCTTTGCCTTCTCGCTCGGCGTTGGTTTCATGTCGGCTGCGGCGAATGTCTTCTTCCGCGACACACGCAACTTCCTCGACGTGGTGATCAGCCTCTGGTTCTTCCTCACGCCGATTATCTACAACCTGGACGCGGTCTTCGTCACGCCGAGATTGCAGCGGTTGGTCTACTGGCTCAACCCAATGGCTTCGCTCATCACCCTGCTACGCCACATGTTCTACACGGGCTACTGGGACGCTCCCAGCTTCTTACTGCGCACGACGGTCGCCTGCTTCGCGGTGCTGATCGCCGGCTGGGTCTTCTTCGCCAAACTCTCCGAGCGGTTCGTCGAGGAGCTGTAAGAGCCTGGTCGATCGGATGGCCGCACAGCCGCCCCGCTATCGCCTCATCCTGCTCCCGGTGGTGGATGCGTCGGAAGGGCCGGAAGCCGCCGGACATGCCGCCGCGCTCGGTCGTGCCACAGGCGCCACGGTGGCGATTCTCGGCGTGATCGATACGAGCGCGGGCTTCCAGTTCAGCGCGGAGGGCCTGGCTCGGTATGACCGGCTGCGGAATGAGACGCAGGCGGTCATCGAGGCGGCTAGCGCCATCGTGCGCGGCGCGGGTGTAGCGCGGGTTGAGCACCTGATTATGGACGGCATACCGCGTGAGGCAATTATCGAGGTGGCGGACGAACAAGGCGCGGACCTGATCGTACTCGGTGCGGGCCGTGCTATGCTTGACGACACATCTCCCGAGAGCCTTGTGACGTATATGCTCCGCCATGCCCGCTGCCCGGTCGTGATCGTTCCCGCAGAAAGGAAGAGCCCGTGATGGATACCAGCCGCGATGAGGCGCGCCGCCGCGATGCCGCCGACCCGCTCGCGTCGTATCGTGACCGCTTCTATATGCAGCCCGGCACGATCTACCTGGACGGCAACTCGCTCGGCCTCCTCTCGCGCGATGCGGAGCGGACGCTGCTGCGCGTGTTGGAGGAGTGGAAGACACTCGGCATCGAGGCGTGGCTGAATGCCCACCCGCCGTGGTTCACGCTCACCGAAGACCTCGGCGCATTGATGGCCCCGCTCGTCGGCGCGGAGCCGGATGAGGTCGTCGTCACCGCCAGCACGACCGTCAATCTGCACACCCTCGCCGCTACCTTCTACCGGCCGACACCCGCGCGGCGGAAGATCATTGCCACGTCGCTGGACTTCCCCTCCGACATCTACGCCTTGCAGAGCCAGATTCGCCTACACGGCGGCGATCCGTCCAGCGATCTCGTCATTGTGCCGAGCCGGGATGGGCGGCTGGTCGAGGAGGACGACATCATCGCCGCGATGACGAGCGAGGTGGCGATGGCCATTCTGCCCGCCGTCTTCTACCGGAGCGGCCAGTTGCTCGACATCGCGCGCCTGACCGCCGCCGCCCACGAACGCGGCGTCTTGATCGGCATCGACGGCTGCCATTCCGTTGGCCTCGTGCCGCACCAGTTCGACCGCTGGGATGTCGATTTCGCTTTCTGGTGCACCTACAAGTACCTGAACAGCGGCCCCGGCGGGACGGCTGGCTTGTACGTCAATCGTCGGCATTTCGGCGTTGTGCCCGGCATGGCGGGGTGGTGGGGCAGCGATAAGTCGACCCAGTTCGACATGCTGCACACCTTCACCGGTGCCGGGAACGCGGGCGCGTGGCAGATCGGCACGCCGCCGCTCCTGAGCACCGCGCCGCTGCACGGCTCTTTGCTGATGTTCGCGGAGGCGGGCATCGAAAATGTCCGCGCCGCGTCGCTCGCCCGGACGGACTATTTGATTGCGCTGATCGAGGCGATGGGCCTGACGGAGGCGCCCTACCACTACGGCATCGGCACCCCGCGCGACCATGCCCGGCGCGGCGGTCACGTCGCCGTCGAGCACGCGGAGGGGACGCGGATCGCGAAGGCGCTCAAAGTGAAGGGCGTCATCCCGGACTTCCGCCCGCCGAATATCGTCCGCCTCGCCCCGATTGCCCTCTACACCTCATACGAGGAGTGCTGGCAAGCCGCGCAGCACCTCAAAGCGATCATCGATGAGCGCGCCTACGAGGCATTCGTGATCGGCCGCGAATTGGTGGCGTGACGGGAGCCCACCCCCAACCCCTCCCGATACTGCCCAGAGGGCGCCCGGAGGGGAGCACGCCGATAGGCCCAGGCGTTATGCTTTGACTACAGAATTGTCCGCGAGTTCCCCCTCCCGTATCGGGAGGGGGTCGGGGGATGGGCTCCCTCAGAACTTCTTTGCCGGGTCCGGGCGTGTGGCGACGAGCAGGTACTCGCGGTCGTTCTGCCAGAGGACTTCCGGCGACTCAAAGCCCTGCGCGGTGAGCATCCCGGTCAGTTTCTCCGCGCCGATGCGCCGGGGCTTGGGCGGGCCATTGCCTTCCGGCGCGTCCTCGCGGAACTCGAGGACGGCGACGTTGCCACCATGCCGCAGGACGTGATGCATCTGCGCGATCATGTGCTCCGGTGGCGTGATCTCGTGCAGCACGAAGGCGATGAAGCAGCAGTCGAGGCTGCCCTCGGGCAACGGGAGATCGTGGTGCAAGTCCACATGCATGACGCGGATGGTGGGCGGCAGCCCCTTCGCGATCATCGCCTGGCGCATCTCGTCGCTCTGGTCGAGCGCGAAGACGTGGCCGGTCGGCCCGACCGCCTTCGCCAGTTCGATAGTGAAGAGGCCCGTGCCGGAGCCGAGGTCCGCGACGTGCATGCCGTGGCGGAGGCCGAGGCGGCCGATCATCGCGGGCGGGTCGAGCCGCGCGACGCGCTCCGGGGATTCCATCCGCTGCCATTTGGTCGTATCGAAGATGTGCGCGCGGTCGCCCTGCTGCTCTGCCATTATTCGTCCCTCCGATATTCGACGCCGGTATCCACGGGCACGAGCCCGAGCAGTTTTGCCAGCCCGAGCGACGAGACATTGTCGGTGAATGCAGTCCACTGCGGGAGCAGCCCTTTTGCCGCAACTGCCGTCATCAGGGAGTGCGCGCACGCCGTCGCGTATCCCTTGCCGCGCGCGCTCGGGTCCGTGTGCGCCCCGACCTCCGCATAGGGAGCGGCGATGGCCCAGGTCGTGGCGATGGCGACGAGCCTGCCGCCCTCTTCGACGCCGTCCGCCATCCCCTCGGCGAGCAGCGCGTTGACGCTCCCGAACGCGTCGGTCATCCACTCGCCCTCGCCGTGCAGGAGCCGCGTGACCGCCTCGGCATCCGGCGGGCCGAGCGGTCGGGTCTCGGCGCGCTTCTGCTCCAACGGCGGCAACCGCCACGCCTTCGTCGCCGCGTGAATCGTCACGTCGGTGCGCTGGTCCCCGAAGAGTGTCTCGGCGATCAGTCGCTCCGTCTCCGCGTCGGAGGTCCAGAGGCGGCTGATGCCCGGTTCCTCGGCGAGGAAGTCGAACAGGGATTCCGGGTTGCCGAGCGAGATGAGATAGGCGCCCGCCTGCGACGCCGCAGGCATCATCACCGCCGCCGCTTGCGGGCGGGCGATATCGTCTACCGCGACGCGCGCCCCGCCGGAGCGCAGCAGGAAGCGAGCCGCCGTGTGCCACGGTCGCGGCTCCAGGCGGGCAAGCAGGGCGGGGAACCGATCGGGCGGGTAATCTTGCATCGCGTTCGCACTCCACCGTCGCACTCACAGAGGTCGTCCGCCGCATCATACCAGACGGCGGCGCTCCGGCAGGCGTGCCGGGCGCATTTCGGGGTACACTATGCGCCGATGCGAACGGGAAGCGCCGCGCTGGCGGATCGGGAGAGGAGAGGCACATGCCACTTGGGCTGACGATGGATGAGATTCAGTTGATGATCGCCGACGCGGCGGAGACGACGCCGGACATCGGGCCGGACGGCGGCGAGATGAGCGACCCGGAGTATGTTACGGCGTACTTGTTGAATATCATCATCCCGCTCCTGCGCTACAACAATATGCGCATCGAGGAGCAGTTGCGCGCTGTCGGCATCGTCATCCCCGACGCGCCACCGCCCGCTGCCGATACACCGAACATCTAGCGCGGCTCTTGGCCCTAACCCCCCGGCCCCTTCCCCACTGGGGAAGGGGAGAGGGACAAAAGACGCTCCGGTCATCAGGCCGGAGCGTACCGTATTCTCTTTGACTCAGCACTTCGTTATGCGGGTACGCCGTTGACGATCTTCTTGAACTCGTCCACGAGCATCTGGTTCCAAGCCGATGTCCGCTCGGCGCGCATCTTCGTGCTCTCGGTGCCCCACGCCTGCCGCGCCTCGGGAGAGAGTGCGCCGAAGTCGGCGTTCTGCGGGGCGTTGTATTCGGGGTGGGCGGCGAAGAAGGCGTTGCGCGCGACGGCGCTTTCGGCGGTCTGCGCGGCGGGCCGTTCGATGAAGTGACCGAGCTCGTGCATCTTCTGATCGAAGAAGACGACGACCGGGATGGATTTGAACTGTCCCTCCTTGAGGTACTGGTTCATCAGGTCTTCGTTCTGGTCGCGCAGGAAGATGCGCACATTGAGTGTGCCGACTGCTTCGGCGAGCTTATTCAGCACCGGCAGGCCCGCGACCACGTCGCCGCACCAATCCTCACCGATAACGAGCACGTTGAGCGGCTCCGGCAGGTTCTTGAATGCCGCGATGTCCTCCGGCGTCAGTTCCGCCTTCTCGCCATTCTCGATGAAGCGATCCTTGTTCTGCGTGATCTGGTCCATGTACTGCTGGTACGTCAAGCCTTCGTTGAACTGTTCCTGGGTCACTGCCATGTCGCGCTCCCTCCGAGGGTTCGTAGTACAACTACCGCGCCGCCCAATGCATAGCGACGGCACGGTGTTACAACGCGCCGTACCGCCCTCTCTATTCCCTCGTCTCATGCCGATCACACCAGCCGCGCGACGAGAATGCCGAGATAGACGGCGATGAGCCCGGCGACGATGCTCCCGACGATATTGAGCGCCGCCCGCGCGATATTGCCGACCTGGATCAGTTGGACGGACTCGAACATCCACGACGAGAAGGTCGTGTAGGCGCTCAGAAAGCCGGTCGTGAGGAGCAAACGGACATCGGGGCCGATCAATCCACGCTCCTCCGCGAGCGTCAGGATGAGGCCGAGGGCGAAGGCGCCGCTGACATTGATGGCGAAGAGCGCGATGATGCTCGGGCCGGTGCGGTCGATGATCCACCCTTGCAAGAAGTAGCGGGCCAGCGCGCCGAGCGACCCGCCGACTGCCACAATCGCCACCCGCATCGTCTCGGCCCCCTCGCGGCTACAGCAGCGCCTAATCGCGCTGAAAGCGGACGATCTCGCCGGTGATCCCCTCGTCCGTGACGTGGAGGAGGCCGTAGGAGAAACTGGGCGCGGTGCGCCGGTCGGTGGGAGAGCCGGGGTTGAAGAGGAGCACGCTGTCCACCTGCTCGTTCATCGGCTGGTGGCTGTGCCCGAAGATGACACACTGCACATCCTTGAAAGTGCGCCGCGCGCGCTCCGGTGTGGTGCTGCCCGTGCCGCCGTCGCCGTGGACGATGCCGATCCGCCACGGCCCGACCGCGACGATGCGCTGGATGGGCAACGCGCGCTGCACGTCCGGGAGATCGGTATTGCCACGCACGGCGAGAACGGGCGGTCCGATGCGGCGCATCTGTTCGAGCGCCTCGCGCGTCGTGAAATCGCCCGCATGGAGAATGAGGTCGACGTGCCGCAGCCCGTTCGTCACCGGGAAGGGCAGTTCACGCGCCCGCGAGGGCATGTGCGTATCCGCCAGCACGCCGATGGTCAGCGGCGGCGCCCAGACGCGCTGTTCGGCGGGTGGCGGCGGCGGCAGCGGCGGGAAGCGCGAGTTGTCCGCCCCCGTGCGCAGGTTGACCCGCCCCGGTATCGGCGGGCGGTAACTGCTCGGCCGCTCGGGCCGGTCCGGGGGATCCGATTCGTTCAACCAAGCCTCCGACGAAACGAGGACTGAGGACTGAGGACTGAGATGCGAGGCCCAGCCCTGCCCGATAATACCACGGTCGCGTGGTATACTTACCGTTCGGCAGCAACGGCTGCCTCGGCATGTGCACAGCGATGGGGCCTATCCTGGGACCACTCAGTCCTCAGTCCTGAAGCGACCGAAGGGAGCGACAGATGGCATCCGCATCGTCCTTCGATATTGTCTCGAAGTTCGACCGGCAAGAATTGAAGAACGCGGTCGATCAGGCGCAGCGCGAGATGGTGACGCGCTATGACCTCAAAGATACGAAGAGCGAGATTGCGCTCGACGAGAAGGCGATCACGATCACCGCGCCGTCCGAATACGTCATCACGACGATCCGCGATCTGCTGGAAAGCAAGGTCTTGCGGCGCAGCCTGTCACTGAAAATCCTCGATCCCGGCAAGGTGGAAGACATCGCCGGTGGCCGCGCCAAACAAATCATCACGCTCAAAGAGGGCCTGCCGGACGACCTCGCCAAGAAGATGACTAAGACGATCCGAGACGAGTTCAAGAAGGTCCAGCCGCAAATCCAGGGCGACGCGATCCGCGTACAGGCGAAGGCGAGGGACGACCTCCAGGGCGTCATCCAATACTTCCGCGAGCACGAGAACGACTACCCCGTCGCCTTGCAGTTCGTCAACTATCGGTAGGGAAATTTGAACCACGAAGACACGAAGAGCACGAAGGGGAGAGGAGAAGAATTGAAAGAGTTTCTTCTCCCTTCTTTGTGCTCTTCGTGTCTTCGTGGTTAGCGTCGTCATTATCTAGGGAGCCCGAATGCCGAAGCAGCGCACGTATCACATTTTGACGCTCGGTTGCGCGAAGAACGCGGTGGACTCCGAGGGGATGCACAGCATCCTCGCCCGTCGCGGCTATGAGGCGGTGAATGCGCCGCGCGCGGCGGAGGTTGTCATCGTCAATACGTGCGGCTTCATCGGGCCGTCGCGCGACGAGTCGATGGGCGTGCTGCGCGAGTTGGCAGGCCGCAAGCGACCGGGGCAGTTGCTCGTCGCGGCGGGGTGCCTGCCGGCGCTCCCCGGTTGGGAGCAAACCGTCCGCGATGAGCGGGGCGTCGATGCCGTCATCCGCACGCAGCAATGGAGCGGCATCGCCGACCTTGTGGACGAACTGACGGGCCGCGACCGTCTGCCGGAAACGTGGGTCGAGAGCCGCCTCGCCGCCGAAGCCGCCGCCGACGGGATGATCCCGCTGCCGCTGGCCGAAATCAGCGGCGACGGCATGATTACCGCCTTCACGCGCACGGCGGGCCGGCCGAGCGCCTACGTCAAGATCGCCGACGGCTGCAATCACACCTGCGCCTTCTGCACTATCCCGTCGATCAAGGGCGGCAGCGTCTCGAAGCGGCCAATCGCCGTCCTCGAAGAGGTGCAGGCGCTCGTCGCGGGGGGGACGCGCGAGGTCGTATTCATCTCGCAGAATACCGGCGCGTACGGGCAGGATTTGGAGCCGCGTACGACGCTGGCGCAGATGCTCGCCTGGGTCTGCGAGCAGACGCCCGACTTGCCCTGGTTGCGGATGCACTACCTCTACCCGACGCACATCAACCCGCAGTTGATCGAGACGCTGGCGGCGCACACGCAACTGGTGCCGTATATGGATTTCCCCTTGCAGCACGCGCATCCGACTGTGCTGCGCTCAATGGGTCGCCCGTCGGACGCCGCGCAGACGCGCCGGACGATTGCCGCCTTGCGCGAGCGTATCCCGGATATTGCCTTGCGCACGACTTTCATCGTCGGCTACCCCGGCGAGACGGAGGAGCAGTTCCAGACGCTGCTCGACTTCCTCGGCGAGATGCAGTTCGATCATGTCGGCGCGTTCATGTACTGCAACGAGCCGGGCACGCGCGCCGCGCTCCTGGCGGACGACGTGCCCGCCGAGGTGAAGCAGGAACGCTACGCCCGCCTGATGGAGACGCAGCGCGCCATCTCGCTGGCGAAGAACCGCGCCTTCGTTGGCCGCACGCTGGACGTGCTGATCGAGGGCGAGGGTGAAGTCGAGGACGAAGACGGCACGACCGTGCCGATCAGCGCCGGGCGGGCGAAGCGGCACGCGCCGGAGGTGGACGGCCTCGTTTTCGTCTCCGGCGTACACCAGATTGGCAGCATCATCCCGGTGCGCGTCAACGAGGCGGATGAATATGACCTCTGGGGCGACGCGCCCGAACTGGTGGCTGCCGCTCCCCGCATGGCATCACGCCCCCAGGCGAAGCGGCGTCGCCATCAGTAAACCGTGCCCGCCGGAAAATCTGCATCGACCAAAAGAAGCGAGAACCGCATGAATGCGCGTGATTTGACGGATTGGGAAGAGCAATTCGCTGTCTTTCTCGCGTCGCGAGAGGTGGCGGGCGATGCGGCGCATGATGACATGCATGTCCGGCGGGTCGTCGCCAATGCACGGCTCCTCGCCGCTGCGGAGGGAGCGGACCTTCATGTCGTCATACCAGCGGCGTGGTTGCATGACTGCGTGATCGTCGCGAAGGATTCGCCGGAGCGGACGATGGCCTCACGGCTCGCCGCCATAGCTGCGGGCGACTTCCTGCGCGGCGCGGGGTACGATGCGCGGCAGATCCCGGCGATCCAGCACGCTATCGAGTCGCATAGTTTCTCCGCGCAGATTCCGCCGCGCACGGTAGAAGCACGGGTCGTGCAGGACGCCGACCGGCTCGACGCGCTTGGCGCCGTCGGCATCGCGCGGACGATGATGCTCGGCGGCGCGATGGGGAAGCCGCTCTACGACGCGGATGAGCCATTCCCGCGCACGCGCGCCGCCTATGACGGCGAGAACGTCCTCGATCACTTCTTCGTCAAATTGCTGACGCTGAGCGATACCATGCAGACGGATGCCGGTCGCGATGAGGCAATGCGTCGGTCCGACTTCATGCGCACCTATCTTGCCCAACTCGGTACGGAGATCGGCGCACCCTTCCCGTGGTAGCGGAGGGCTTCCCCCCCGCCAAAACCAAACACGCGAGACACCCCCAGAGAGGGGAAAAAAAAAAAGAAAACG
>JBPCMC010000125.1:0-10601 GCA_051002645.1 Thermomicrobiales bacterium | reverse complement strand
TGTCGGCAAAGCACCTGCATCGGTACGTGGGCGAGTTCGACTTTCGCTACAACTCGCGCACGGTCACGGATGGGGAGCGGACGGTAGAGGCGGTGCAGAAGTCGGCGGGGAAGCGGTTGCAGTACCGGGACACGAAACAGCAGTAGGCGCATACTGCGTCAGTCGAGAAGATGCCACTCACCTTCTCCCCCAGCAACGGGATTCCCCGTCACGCGGTCAATTTCCTGATATTCGTTAGTACGGTACTTTATCCGATGATACGTACCCTTCGCGGGAACCGGGTCTTTCTCGTACTCAAAATCGTCATCTGGACTATACCAAAGCCTCTCCCCGTCCTTCTTGGAAGCTTTACTCGATCGCTTATACCATCCCCGTCCGATGGCAAAGGGAGGAAGAGGCACTGGGCGTTCAATGACCGAGGACGCGCAGATTGTCCACCATCACCACTATCTCCGGCAGTTCTTCAACCTCGCCGTTGAAGTGACGATACAGGGCAGGAATATCCAATTCAACGATGACGTAATCTTCGTCTTCGTCCTCTCGCACGACGGTTCCGGTACGGCCACGAAGGGTCACGGCAGTAGGCTTGCCAGTCAATTCGACGCGCATACCCGGCTGCACATTGACGGTTGGCGCGGTAGACACCATTGCATCACCCACGGATTGAAGTACTGTGATCGCTCTGTCCATCGTAGTTGACGTAATTTCGCTAGTCAAGCCGAATGTGATCCGAACGACCCCAGAGTAAGTAACCACCACGGAATGAACGATGCCGACCTGTTCCACGAAGGCATCCGGTCGCGTAGCCGTTGGCGGCAAAGGATTTACCCATCCCTTACCAGTCAAGAAATCTCCCAGCGGCGTCCAATCCCGTAGTTTTCCCTCTATAAGTCTCTCTGCGTCCGTCGGCGGCTGGGTTCCGACGGAGTGCAGGAAATTGGTAGCCTGCGTATCAGACATTTGAATCCTTCCCGATGATTTCTCTTACCGTCTGCTCGAACCAAGTCCGCAACTTGCTCGCCTGTCGAATAAGGGAAATATCGCCCTTCGTGGGTGTGTTGACGTTGAAGTTCACATTGCACACTAGTTGCTTCTCGTTGCTCGGATCGGCCTCTATGGATACGGTCGCCACCCACGGTTGGTAATCGTAAATCAACTTGAGTCCGGCAGTCCGCAGAGTTCCCTTGCCACTGGCACTCTGCTTAGCGATTCGTGGGTTCAGGAGTTCGAATAGCAGTGCGTTCGCCGTTCGCTGAGGAAAGGCAATCGTCGCGACGAAGTTGATGCCCATCGCGGCGGCGGGTTGCTCATTTAGAGCCAATCGGAACGCTGCAAGAGCAACCTTCTCCATGCGCGCAAGTGATTCGTTACCCGGTTGATTGACCGAAAGATTCCCCTGCTGCGGTGGCGACTGCTTCGCATTCAGGACTTGAAGCGTGCCGTAGATAGCAACCTCAACTTCTGGGGTATCCACCGCCTGTGTATGCCTGATGCCGCCCGATGCATTGACGACTTCCTCAGCCGTAACGATGCGGGGCACATATTGGGGCGTAATCAACACACAGGCAGATAGTTGGTACGTGAACGTGGTTGCCATGACCTTCCTATCGTTCGCGGTTACACCGACGCATCACACCCAAGGCCGTGCATGATAACACGGCTAATCCGCTACGTCCCGCTTGGCTTCATGTCCGTTTTCCGGCTTCTTCGGTGGCGGCGTCTCTAGCATCGCCTTGACGACCTGTTCCACGGTGAGAGGATAGAGACTGATCGGCTTCCCGTTGGGCTTCTTCGTCCCGTTCGTGTGCTGCTTTTCGTCGGCCATCGCTTACTCCTAGCCGTTTGACGATCTGCTAGGGGTATGATACCACGTCAAGGAAGCAGCGTCAGGAGCCTAACGCTCCACTAACTGTACGTACGCTGTGGGTCTGTCAAGTGCATAGTCGCCAAACTCTTTGCCATCCGCTGCCACTGATCGACGTTGTCCGACCCTTGCGGCGCGGAGAGCGTGAGCATCGCCTCTTTGCCGTTCTTGAAAAAGATGTACCGCTCATTCTCGAGGCGAATCTGCTTGCCCGTCACCGCGTTGGGGTCGGAATTGGCGGTATAGGTCACCCGCACCGCCGCCCCGCCCGGCAATGACATCTGCTCGACCTTCTGCACCTGCACCGCGCGACCGGACTGTTCCAGCATCGGCACGACGCTACTGCGGACGCTCTCCACCGTTGGCGCGGCGGCTGCGTTCGTCACGTCCACCGCGACGCCGTTGAACTTGTCGGTGAAGGTGGCATTTGCGCCGTTCGCGGTGCGCGCCCACCCCTCCGGCACATCGAGTTTGTAGCCACCGGCGGATGACGCGAAGGAAACGAAGACCTGATTGTCCGGGATGTCCCCTGGTGGGTTATTCTCGGGCGCGATCGGCGTCTCCACACCCGCCGCTGGCGCCTTCGTTGCGGCTGATGCCGATGCAGCCGATGATTGGGTCGTCGCTGACGCCGTTGGTATGGATGACTGTGCGGTCGCCGCAGCAGGCGTCGGTGGCGGAGGCGCCGTGGCGCTTGTGCCGCCGCATCCGGCGAGCAGGAACGCCCCGATCATGGATAGCGCGACGGTGATGCCGATTCCTCGTGCTCGTTGCATGGCCGAACCTTTCTTTCGCGGGCGGAATGTCTATCGCCCTCCGTAGGCAGTATTCATCGCGGAGATGAAGTCGAGATGAAGTGACGGCTTCATCAAAACTTCATTTTCCGGCCGTACGCTCAAGGGGTAGGTCAGAAGGAGCGGCGTGCGTGCGTATTCTGGTTGTGGAGGATGAACACCGGATCGCCGCCTTCCTCAAACGGGGATTGGTGGAGGAAGGCTACGCGGTCGATGTCGCCTACGACGGCGATGAGGCGCTGGACTGGCATGCCGTCGCCCCGTATGACCTCATCCTGCTCGATGTGCTGCTCCCAGGGCAATCCGGCATCGAGGTCTGCCGCACACTGCGTCGTCGCGGCGTCCAGACACCGATTCTGATGCTGACCGCGCGCGATGCGATCGAGGATCGCGTGATCGGCCTCGACGCGGGCGCGGACGATTACCTCACCAAGCCCTTCGCCTTCAGCGAACTGCTCGCCCGCATCCGCGCGCTCTTGCGCCGCGAGCCGGGCGCGCGTTCGCTCGTGCTGCAGATCGCCGACCTGACGCTCGACCCGGCGATGCACGTCGTGATGCGCGCGGGCACGGTCATCTCGCTCGCGAACAAGGAGTATCAAATCCTCGAATATTTGATGCGCAACGAAAACCGGGCGCTGACGCGGATGATGATCGCCGAGCACGTCTGGGATTACGAGTTCGACAACGCGAGCAACGTCATTGATGTCCATATCCGCGCGCTCCGACGCAAACTGGACGACGACCATGCGGTCAAACTGATCCACACTGTCCGCAACGTCGGCTACCGGCTCGCCGTCGGAAACGGCGGGTAAGTGGGCAGGCGGCGCGTCTCCTTCCCCTGGCGCTCGCTGCGCCTGCGGCTGACGCTCTGGTATGTCGCGCTGCTCGCCATCATCCTGCTCACATTCAGTGGCATCCTCGCCGTGCGTCTCAACATCTCCCTGCGCGACAGCCTCGACGATACCCTGCGCAATCGGGCCGATTTCATTGCCGGGGCGGTAACGCGCGACAACGGCGTTCTGCGGCTCGATGGCGCGCTCATCCCCTCCGACCGCAATCAGGGGGAGCAGTTCGTCCGCCTCTGCGACGCGACGTGCTCGCCGGTCAGCGACACCGTCGCCCCCAATGCCATCCCATCCCTCCCCGGCGATGTCGCGGCGGCCCGGCAGGGTGCGACGACGATCCACTCCGTCACCACCGGGGAGATTCATCTGCGCGTCCTCACGCAGCCGCTCCCGTCGGGCGCGGGCGGTGTGCTGCAAATCGGCCTTTCCGAGGACGACATCCGCGAGACACTCCGCACTCTGCTCTTGATTCTCGCGACGCTGACACCGGCGATGCTGCTCATCGCCAGCGGCGGCGGTCTCTTCCTCGCCGGTCGCGCGCTCGCCCCGGTAGACCGCATCACCCGCGCTGCCCAGGCAATCGAGGCCACCGGGCTGCACGAGCGCCTCCCAGAACCGCCGACCGGCGATGAAATCGGGCGACTCGCCCAGACCTTGAACGCGCTGATTGCCCGGCTGGAGGCGGCATTCGCCCGCCAGCGCCAGTTCACCGCCGACGCCTCCCACGAACTGCGCACACCCCTGACGATCATGGGCGGCGAGGTGGACGTCACCCTGCGGCATGACCGCACGACCGAGGAATATCGTGAGACGCTCGCCGGGGTTCGCGACGAGGTGACACACATGCAGGTATTAGTCGCGGACCTGTTGCTGCTGGCCCGCGACGATACGACTCCGCCCTTGCCGCCGACCGTCATCGACCTCGCGGGCGTGGCGAGCGCCGTCACCGAGCAACTGCGGCCGCTCGCGGCTACGCGCGGGCAGACCATCGCGCTGCATACGACGCCAGCGCCCGTCCGGGGAGATGCGGACGATCTGGCGCGCCTCGCCCGCAACATTTTGGAGAACGCGATCCGCTACACCCCCCGGCAGGGAGCGATCACCGTGACGGTACGGCGCGATGGCGCGATGGCGGCGATGGCGGTCGCGGATAGCGGACCGGGCATTGCGGCCGCCGCGCTGCCGCACCTCTTCGACCGCTTCTATCGCGCCGATCCGGGCCGCAATCGGGCAGCGGGCGGGACCGGGCTTGGCCTTGCCATCGCCCAGGCCATCGCGCATCGTCACGGCGGCGCCATCAGCGTCACGAGCGCCGCCGGTGAAGGGAGCACGTTCACGCTCATGCTGCCGTTAGCGTTCCCCGTAGCGGCATCAACGCCATTGGACGAGGAACCAGGATAGTCCTTGTAGCCAACCAATCCCGACCGGATTCCTGGGAAGGCGCGCCTGCTACCGCTTGCGCGCCTCGTCAACCGCCACTCCCATCATCAACCCGATGCCTACCTCGATAGCGATGCCAAGGCCAATATTGCCCAGTCCGACACCGATGGCGATACCGATCGCAATGGCGATACCGGTTCCGTAATTCCGCCCGCGCTGCTGCTCGCGACTCTCCATCTCCGGGACCCTCCTTCGGTACGCCGTAATGGTGTCCGATCTCCCGCCGGCATTGCATTGAATAGGCCAACGGCACAATGCTCGACCGTTGCTCGGGCGATGCAGTATGAAGGGCGACTTCATGCCCGGTTCACGGCAATTTCAGGGCATCGGAGCATAGTGAGGTCGTGGACGATGACGGAGCTGCAGATCCTGCCCGTCCAACTGAATCGTACAGTGGTCGCGTCGCGGACGCGATCAGGAATGAAAAGGAGTCTCAGATGATCACACGTCAGAAGTTGGCTGCCAGCCTCGGGGGGTTGACCCTCATGCTCGACACAGTGGGCGGTGCAGTCGCCGTCCATGCGGCATCGCCACCTGCGACGGCGCCACCCACCGCCATCGTGCAGCCCGCCCAGGCGGAGACGGAGACGGCGGACGGCCCGGACACGGGCGCCACGCAGGGTCCGCAGGACCAGGAAGTCCAGGACGGCACACCGGGCGCGGCTGATAGTACGACCGGATCGGACACGGACAATGTCCAGGACGGTTCCGGCTCGCAGGTCGAGGATGGCACGCCCGATGTACCAGGCGCTGTCACCCCGTAATCGCGCACAATTCACCGTCTTCAATGGAGGGGCCAGCCGGCCTCTCCTTCTCATTGGCGAGCAGAGCGGATCGATGAAGCGCGCGTTCATGCCCGGCGAGCCGGGCAACCGCTCACCAGTCGGCGCGGGAGCGGCGCTGACAAGCAGTGAAACGGCCCGGCATTGCTGCCGGGCCGGGGAAGAGGGAAGAGGGGAAGGAGTGAACGATTAGGGAGTGGTAGTGGACGCGCTGTTCGCGGGGAACTCAGCGAGCGTCGCCGTGAGCGTCTGCGTCTGGCCGTTGCGGTCCACCGTCAGCGTCACGGTATCGCCCGGCTTGAGCGTGCCGAGCATCGTGCCGAGCGTCGTGGTGCCGTTGAGGGTCGTGCCGTTGACGGCGGTGATCACGTCGCCCGCCTTCACGCCTGCCTTCTCAGCGGGGGTGCCGGGCTGGACCGTGCTGACCGACGCACCCTTGGTCGTGTTGAGGCCGTCCACGCTGACGCCGAGGTATGCCTTCGTGCTCACCACCGCGCCGTTGCCCTTGCTCATCAGCGTCTGCGCCGCCTGCTTGGCCGTGTTGATTGGGATGGCGAAGTTCAGGCCCTGGTCGCCCTGCGAGGCGAGGCCGAGGGTGTTGAGGCCGATGACCTGCCCCTGCGCGTTGACGAGCGGGCCGCCGCTATTGCCGGGGTTGATCGCCGCGTCGGTCTGGATCAGGCCGGAGTAAGTGTCGATCTGCCGGTTGAGGCCGGAGACGATGCCTGCGGTGACGGTGTTCGCCAGCGTCTCGGGGCTACCGAGCGCGACGACCGGCTGGCCGGGCTTGACGGTATTGGAGTCGCCGAGTTGAGCAATGGCAGGCGCTTTCGCCGCGTCGATCTTGACGACCGCGATGTCCTGCGAGGGATCGCGCCCGACGAGGGTCGCGTCGACCTGGGTGCCGTCGGCGAACTGGACGCTGAGCGTCGAGGCGCCCTCGACCACATGGTTGTTGGTGAGGATGTCGCCCTGGTTATCGAAGATCACGCCGCTGCCGAGGCCGGTCGGGACGGCGGCGCCGCTGCCGGTGCTGCCGGAGCCACTACCACTACCACCGGGGATCACCGGGGCGGTGCCGCGCCCGGTGCGGCGCGTCGCCTTGGCCGCCTGATTGTTGATGACAGTGACGACGGCGGGGTCGACCTGCGCCGCGATCTGCTCGGCGTCGATGCCGCTGCCGCCGGAGGTCGCGACGGGCGCCGCAGCGGCCGACGGCCCGTGACCGACGGAGATGTTGACGGTGTGCGTGAGAGTGAGGGTGAGGATCAAGGCAAGCGCAACTGCCCAGCCGAGGAGACGTTGGAGAGACATACGAGCGGACCCTTTTCGATGATGAGAATGTGTACTGACGCATTGCGTCTACCCTGAGAATAGTCGATCAATCTAAGGCGGGCCTGAGTGTTTCCTGAAAACAGGCTGATCGAATAATGGCGGTAACCGCCTGTTACGGAAGCCAATTATCCCTTCACAGCATTCACGCCTGCTTACACAGACCGCACGATCGACGCTGATTCGTTGCGTGTTCGTGGCAACAATCCGCGTAAGGCGGTGATCCTGCTTGCTATATCTGGCGAAGAGCCTCTTGAATACGTCATACACTTGCTGTATTGTCTACGGTAGTTGCCAGAACATACGTTCAAACATTTGTTCTGACTGACGAAGAGGCGCACCGATGCCTGGTGACCAAAAACGCGCCAATCACGACTACCGTATGAGAGAGGCCATGTTCGCAGTCCGCGCATCGAAGAGATGTGCGGAGAGGGATTGAGATACGCAATCAAGGAAGGGAGGGCACGATGGTCGGGCGAAGGAAGAAGCAACACGATACAGGCCCAAACCGGAAGCAGTTGCGTAAGGATACGGACGTGGTTACATACCGGAGGAGCGCACAGGCGCCCCCGCGATACGTGCCAGAAATCCATGTGACGCGTGAGGTAAGTGTGCTCGACTTGCTTGGCAAGGAGGACGAAGAAGAAGATTCCGCCAAGCACAACGGGCATTGATGGCCGTGCCAACGACCCCGTCGCATATGTATCTTGATACGAGTGTCGCTGCCGCCGCTATTATCGGCGGCAGTGCTCACTCACAAGCAAGTCAAGACTTCTTCGCGGAGCTCGCGAGCGCCAATAGCACCGTCTATTTTTCTCGCCTGGTTCGCATCGAAGTTGCGCAAATACTCAAGAAGTATGCGACCAAGAATCTTGCCCCTGTGTCGCTGCAACAAACCTTCGAATTAGACCGATTCTCGCAGAATTTGATGATCCGTCAGCGATGGCTACGTTTCGGTATGGGCCAATTCGACCGCTTGATACACACGTTCTATCGCGCCTATGAACTCCCCATCCATAAACAGACCTGCCAGCACAGCGAAAAGATCATGGCTCAGTATAACCTGGACTCCAACGACGCGATTCACGTCGCTACCGCCCTGCGTAACAACCTGAGACATCTTGCGACGATCGATGGTGACTATACCCGCGTCGGAGAGTTGAGCGTTATTCTGGTTCGCGATCCTCTATCGTGACAAGGCTCTTGCTCACTCTCGGTACAGGACTTTGGCGCGAAGATCGGTGATAGCACCATTGCAGTACGGAATCCCCAGCGGATACAGAGTTTGAATACCTGTGCCCGCTGGGGGCTAGGCGTCCGAACCGTATGGGCGGGTGATGATTTCCATTCCGTGCCCGGCGGGGTCGTTGAAATAGACGCCCCGTCCGCCGTGATTGGTATTGATCTGGCCGGGCAGGGTCTGCTGCGGATCGGCCCAGTGGTCGATACCGCCGTCGCGCATGCGCCCGTAGATCGCGTCGAAGGTACGGTCGTCGACGAGGAAAGCATAGTGCTGCATCTGAATGTCGGCGACATCCGGCGCGGCGAACTGGACAAACACGCCGTGATCGAGCGTCACGATCGCGAACGGCCCCCACAGCGTTGGCTCCGGGAGTCCGAAAAGTTTCGTGAAGAATGACGCAGATTCGTGCCGGTCTCGTGCGGCGATGATGGTGTGATTGAACGCGATGGTCACGAACGCCCCCTTGTATACGGCGCCCTCCATGCCTGACGCAGTCCGCCACCGGCACGCGACGCTCGGGAGCATCGTACCCGGTTCGTCATCTACGCGCCTCGTCATGAGTAGGGGGTTCTCCCTCTCGGAATGTGCGCAGTCATACCGTCGCAGCAAGGAAGGAAAGAGTGTCGCGGGCCCGGCGGTCGTGCGACAATGGCAGCAGTTGCGCGGACGGTCCTCATCACCGGGGTGAAGAGCGGCCCGATGATGAACAGGAGTGATTGCGATGCCCGATACTGCCACGATCCCGACGACCGAGGCGGCTTCGTTCCGCCCGCCCGCAGCGGTCAATGAGCCGGTGAAAAATTACGCGCCGGGTTCGCCGGAGCGAGAGGTGTTGACGACGAAACTGCGCGAGATGGCGGGGCGGCGCATCGAGATCCCGCTCGTGATCGGCGGCGCGGAGGTGCGCACCGGCACGACCAAGCCGGCGGTCATGCCGCATCAACACGCTCATGTGCTCGCGGATGTCCACCAGGGCGGCGCGGCGGAGGTGACGGCGGCGATCCACGCGGCGCGCGAGGCGTCCTGCACCTGGGCGCGCTGGCCATGGTGGGAGCGGGCGGCGGTCATTCTGCGCGCGGCGGACCTCCTCTCCGGGCCGTGGCGGGAGATGCTGAACGCCGCGACGATGCTCGGCCAGTCGAAGACGGCGCATCAGGCGGAGATCGACGCGGCGGCGGAGTTGATCGACTTCTGGCGCTTCAATGTCGAGTACATGCTGCGCATCTATGAGGAGCAGCCAATCTCGTCAGCGGGCGTCTGGAACCGGCTCGAGTATCGCCCGTTGGAGGGTTTCGTCTTTGCCGTGACGCCTTTCAACTTCACCTCGATCGCCGGCAATCTGCCCTCCTCCGTCGCGCTGATGGGCAACACCGTCGTCTGGAAGCCCGCCTCCACCGCGATGTACGCCGCCCATTTCCTGATGGAGATCTTCCGCGCGGCGGGGATGCCCGATGGCGTCATCAACCTCGTCTACGGCTCCGGCAGCACGGTCGGCAACGCGGCCCTCGGCCACCCCGACCTCGCCGGCGTCCACTTCACCGGATCGACGCCCGTCTTCCAGCAGATGTGGCGGCAGATCGGCGCCAATATCGGCGGCTACCGCAACTACCCGCGCGTCGTCGGTGAGACGGGCGGCAAGAATTTCATCATCGCCCACCCGAGCGCTGATGTCGCCGCGCTGACGGCGGCTATCGTACGCGGCGGCTTCGAGTACCAGGGACAGAAATGCTCGGCGGCCTCGCGCATCTTCGTGCCGCAAAGCCTCTGGGCCGGCTTGCGCGAGCAACTGGAGGCGGAGATTGCGACGATACAGGTGGGTGACATCACGGAATACGGCAACTTCATGGGCGCGGTGATCGACCGGAACGCCTGGGAGACGCACCGCAACGCGATTGCCCTGGCGCAGTCCGACCCGCAATCATCGGTCGTCATCGGCGGCGAGACGGACGACAGTGAGGGGTACTTCGTCCAGCCGACGGTCATCCTCACCGAGAACCTCGACTTCCCCTTGCTGCACGACGAACTGTTCGGTCCCATCGTCACGGCCTATATCTACCCCGATGCGGAATATTCCGAGATGCTGCGGGCGATTGACCGCACCAGCAAGTATGCGCTGACGGGATCGGTCTTCGCGCGGGACCGCGCGGCGATCATCGAGGCGGAGGGGGCGCTGCGCCACGCGGCGGGCAACTTCTACATCAACGACAAGCCGACGGGCGCGGTCGTCGGGCAGCAGCCCTTCGGCGGGGCGCGCGCCTCGGGCACGAACGACAAGGCGGGTTCGATGTGGAACCTGATCCG
>JBPCMC010000124.1:0-8549 GCA_051002645.1 Thermomicrobiales bacterium | reverse complement strand
CGCGGCGGATTTGCTTGGCGTTCATCATCTCCTCGACGCCCGCCCCGCGCGATGAGGTGTCCTTGAGGAGATCGGCGACGACCGCGAACCGCTTCGGGCGGCTGGCGCGCGATGGGGGGACGCTCATGGCCGGACCTCCTTCTCGACCTTCTGGGCCACCTGCCGGTACGCCTCCGCGATGGGCGATTTCGGGCTGTAGGCGAGGATGCTCGTATAGGCCGCCACCGCCTCCGCGCCGCGCACGGAGAGGGGGATGCTCGGCAGGATGAGCAGGTCCGGGAAGCCCGTGCGCAGGTCGTCGATCATGTCGCTGGCGAGGCGGGAGGTGCCGTGGACCTTCGTCGGCAGGAAGCCGACGATCTTCAGCTTGGAATTGAGCCGCTGCACGCGCCCGACCATCTCGAAGAGCTTCGGCAGCACCATCACCGAGAGCGGGTGCGGCTCAATCGGGATAATTAGGTAGTCCGCCGCGACGAGGATGTTGATCGAGACGACATTGAGGGAGGGCGGGCTGTCGATCAGCAGATACTCGATGTCGAGCGCCGCCAATGCCTCCGGTGTCAGCTTGCGGGCGAGGGCGCGCTCCCGTTCGAGGGCATTGAGGAGCTGCAACTCGGCGGCGGCGAGGTCCGGGTGGCTCGGCACGAGCATCAAGTCGGGAATCGTCGTCGCGTGCATGACGTCCGCGATCTCCACCGCGTCGTCCACGAGCAGATCGTAGGAGGATGATTCGAGCGTCAGCACGTCCACGCCGAGGGCCATCGTCAGGCTCGCCTGCGGATCGAGGTCAATGGCCAGAGTGCGATGCCCGCGCTCGGCCAGCGCCGCGCCGACATTGAGCGTGCTCGTCGTCTTCGCCGTGCCGCCCTTCTGGTTGAAGAAGGCGATCACCGGCACCGCGCGGTCGTTTTTTTGCTTGGTTCGTGCCATTGGGTTCCCCGCTCCCCAACCGGAATCCGCCGCGATCCGCACCCCTGCTCCGTTCGCCGCTCCGGTGTCCGTACAATACCCGAAGTTTGGATCGGACGCAAGAACGGGTCAGGAATGGGGACGTGAGAGGCTGGGCGCCGATGGCGTCATTCGTGCAATAGATGGTAGTGCAATGATGGAGCGGCACGGGAGATGGCCCCGGTTGCCGTACACGACGCGGGAAGGGTGGTGCAGCAATGGCCGGGCGGCGCATCGTCGGAATCCTCGTGCTTCTTATCATCATCATCGCGGCGGCTTTCGTCATCTGGTACATCGGCAGCCAGAAGACGGTCTACGACATTATGCTCTCCTACCAAAATTATTAGAGCATTCGGGGCGAGGCAGGGCATCATGGTACGGCGGGGCAACGAGAATGTGACGCGGATTGTGATTGCGCGGGGGAGCGGCACGATAACGCTCCTCGGCGTGGCGGCGGTCGTCGCGGCGACGCTCTATGTCGTGCATTTCGGGCTGACGCTCCACCCCTTCGCGACCAACGTCCATAAGACCAGCGATCTCCGCCCCACAGTGCTGCACGCCATCCAGAGTGCGGACCAACTCGTCACCGCCGATCGGCAGGTGGACCAGGAGATCACCAAATCCGCCAGCAGCCGGCTGCCCGGCTCGACCGAATCGCTCACCTACATGGCGGTCTACGATGTCAAGGCGGGCGTGGACCTCTCGCAGATCAAAGAGAGTGACATCACCATCGACGGCGACACCGTGCGCATTACCCTGCCGCCGTCGTACATCGTCAGCCAGGCGCTGGACGCGCAGAAGAGCCACGTCGTATCCCGCTCGACCGGCCCGACCTCCTTCATCGGTGGCGCCTCGAAGGACCTGCTCGATACCGTTCTACGCGAGGCGGAGAAGCGCGCCAACACCGAGACGCTCGCCGACGGAACGCTCCTCAAAGCGGCGCAGGAGAATGCCGCCAGCGACCTCACGCGCCTGCTCAACAACGCGGGCATCAAGAATGTCGCCTTCGTCAGCACCCCGTCCGCGACGCCACCCTCCCGCTTCGGCCCTACCCCCGTCACGCCGACCCCGACATCGGGCCGCTAAACTTTCCCGCGTTTCATCACTGTGACCTGAACCCGGAAATGGTCCACCTGATACGTTAGTCCGCGCCTCTTCGGGCGGCTGCCACGTAGCCACAAAGTCGGCCGACGTCCCATACTGCAACGCCTGGTGGGGCAGCTCGGTTGTACTCCATCCGCCATGCCTCGATGATTTGCCGCGCCTCCTCCAGCGACGCGAAACCAGTGTTGATCGAGGCATTCCGCCCGGAAATGGCCGTTGAAACTCTCCACGAACGCATTGTCTGTCGGCTTGCCAGGAGGGGAGAATTCGAGCGTCACTCCGTTGCGGTACGCCCAGGCGTCAAGTGTCTTCGAGATGAACTCCGGCCCGTTGTCCGCCGCCAGCCGTTTCGGCAACCCAACCCTGGCTTTGAGGCGGTCGAGGACGGCCACGACCCGCTCCCCCTTGATCGAGAAATCGGCGACGATCACCGGGCTCGCTCGACTTAGGTTATCCACTATCGTAAAGACGCGGAACGCCCGCCCGTCCGCAAGGCTGTCCTTGAGGAAATCGATGCTCCACCGCTCATTGGGCCGCGTCGCTGGTGGCGGGGCCACCTGCGGCACGCTCACCCGTTTCTTCGACCGCTTGAGCCGCAGTGAGAGCCCTTCCTCGCGATAGAGCCGGTAGACCCGCTTCGCGTTCACCTTCCACCCCTCGCGCCGCAACAGGATGTGAATCCGTCGGTAGCCATAGCGCACCCGCACCGCCGCCAGTTCTCTGATGCGCTGGCGCAGCGGGGATTGATCCCGTGCCTGGCTGCGATAGCGCATCGTCGTGCGACGCACATCCGCCACCCGGCAAGCATCGCCACGTAGGCAAGCAGGAGCAGGGCGTGCAGCGAATGTCGTTTGCCCCGTGCATGACGGAAATCGGGAATCGTCGCGAAGACCTCGGTCAGCGGTGGTACGATGGGTGTCATGGGGTCCCCCTGTAGATGGTGGCTTCGACATCCCTATCCTACCGGATGAGCCCTCCTCTTCTCTCCGACAATGAATAAGCCCTGGTCAATGCGGATGCCGCAATTCCTCTCTCAACAACGCCCGCATCGCCGCCGCCATCACGCGGGCGCTGGATTCCTAACCCCCAGCCCCTTCCCCACTGGGGAAGGGGAGCAGATGCATGCTATGGTCGCGACGCTGGCAGCGGCGCGGGGATGCCGGAGTTCGAGCCCGCCGGGCGCGCTTGCGGGAGCGGGGGCGGGTTGCCGAGTCCGCCGCCAGTCGGTTGGGATGGTGGCAGTGTGTTCGGGATGGCGGGGTCGGCCTCGAATGCGCCGATGCTGCACCGGTCGGATCGGCGGGCGACGCCGCGCTGATCCTTGCCGCTCGTCGGTGGGGCGGCGCAGGCGGTGGGATCGGCGGTATCTTTCGCCACGCTGCCGGGGAGGAGGGCCATCGTCTGCGTCGGGCCACCGTTGCTCTTGAGCGTGTCGAGGTTCGGATTGCCGTGCTGGTCGTTCAGGGCGGTGAAGCCGCAGGTGGCAGCCGGGTTGAATTCGAGGTTGTGGAAGCCGTCAGTGATGGCGCCGGAGCAGTTGGCGGACGTGCCGCCGGTATTGGCGGAGATGAGTGTATTGATGGCGCGCAGTTGGCTGCCGCTGTTGGCGAGTCCGCCCCCGGTGCCGGTGCCGCTCACACCATCTGCGCCGGGGGAACTGCCCGTGCCGCCCGTACCAAGGCCGCCGCCGCTCGCGCTATTGGCGGCGATGGTGGCATTAACGATCGTCACGGAACTGGTATTGAAGACGGCGCCAGCCACGCCCGCACCGCCGTTGCCGCCGTTGCCGCCGTTGCCGTTCCTGCCGCCGCTGCCGCCGGTACCGCCGATGCCGCCGGTGGACTGATCGGCGGAGAAGGTGCTATTCGTCAGCGTGAGCGTGCCGCCGTTGGACACGCCGCCGCCGCCGCCGCTGCCGCCGGTGCCGCCATCACCACCGTTGCCGCCGACGTTGTTCCTGCCGCCGGTGCCGCCGGTGCCGCCGGTGCCGCCGCCGCCGCCGATGGCTTGATCGGCGGCGAAGGTGCTGTTCATCAGCGTGAGCGTGCCGGTGCCATTGGACACTGCGCCGCCGGATGCGCTGCCGCCGGTGCCGCCGGGGCCACCGATGCTGCCGGTCGCGGTATTTCCGGTGAATCTACTCCCCGCCACCGAAAAGGAGGTCGTTGCAGAGATCGCCCCCCCAGCGCCGCGTAAACCGGGTATTCCTGTCACGCTATTGGTCGTGAACGTGCTGTTTGTCACGGCGAGCGAGCCGCCGAAGTTGAAGATGCCACCACCGTCACCGACCGCGTGGTTCCCACTCACAATGCTGTTGTTCGCGACCATCGTTCCGAAGCTGTTGTAGAGACCGCCGCCACTGCCAAGCGCCGTATTGTTGCTCACGGTTGTGCCGTTCAGTGTGAGGACGCTCTGGCCGTTGAAGATGCCGCCGCCACCGCCAAACGCGGCCTGCGTCGCCGTGTTGCCCGTCACGACGCAGCCCGTCAGCGTCACCGTGGCGTTCGACGCGACGAGGAGCCCGCCACCTGTGCTCGTCGTCGCCTTGCCGTTCTGGATCGTCACATTGTTGAACGTGACAGTGAAGCCGCCGAAGACGTGGAAGACGCGGTCGGGATCCGCGCTGGTATTGTAGCCGTCGATGATCGTCGTGCTCGCGCCGCCACCGTTGATCGTCACATTGGCCTTGATGTCGAGGTCGCCCGTGGCGGCGTTGTCCTCGCCGGAGCCGAAAAGGGTCAACTGATAGGCGCCTGCGGGCAAGGTGATCGTCGTCAGATCGGACGCGCCGGGATGCGTGTTGGCAACGAGGATGGCGTCGCGCAGCGAGCAGACGCCGGTGCCGCTCGTGGAGCAGGTGCTGCCGGGCGTCGGCGGGTGGATTTCATCGGTCGTGTCATTGACGGTGACGGTGTAGCTCACCGCCCCCACCGCTGTGGCGGAGAGCATCGCGAGAAGGGACGCGCCGAGCAGGGCGACGATCATCCCGAGACGTAAACTGCACGCGCGCCGACCCGTGACCCATGGCTGCATGAATGCCCCCCGAACACCTCAGGATATTTTCGCACCCGGCAATCATACACTAGCCGTACCGGATCGCAAAGCCGATCGATCGCATTGTCCTGCCTTCTTGGTGGTGGCAGGCTTCCAGCCTGCGAGAGAACAGGCTGGAAGCCTGCTACCACCAAGGAGAGCGTCCCTGCTGTGTATGTTGCTCCGGCACACTCAATGAGACGCTGATCGCGGTCGATTGGTTCTGATTGCCGCTGCGGGTGTCATGGTATGGGGAGAGGAATCACGATCCGTCGCGGTCGGAGTCGAGGAACGGCTCGCCGCGCGAGTAGCGGCGCACGGCATCCGGGTTGAGGGTGATACCGAGGCCGGGCGTGGCGGGGATGGCGAGCATCCCGTCCGCGTCCAGTTGCCAGGAGGTGGCGACGATCTCATCTACGTACGGCGAGCCGGTGATGTACTCGACGAAATCGGTCTCCGCGAAGGCGGAGGAGAGTTGCAGATCGGCGGCGAGGCCGATGGCCGTGTTCCAGCCGTGCGGGATGAAGCGGACGCCGTGCTCCTGCGCCATCCAGCCGATGCGCCGCTCCTCCGAGATGCCGCCGACCTTCGTGACATCCGGTTGGACGATGTCGAACGCGCCCGCCTCCAACCACGGCTGGAAGGACTGGCGACGCGTCAGCACCTCGCCGCCGCTGATTGGTAGTGGTGCGTGCTCGCGCAGCATGACATACTCCCGTAGCGCATCCGGCTTCAGCGCCTCCTCGAACCAGGTGACGCCGTAGCCCGCGAGCATCCCGGCGGTGCGCAGCGCCCACTTATATCCCTGATTCCAGTAGGCGTCGCTGCCGCCCGCGTCCACCATCAGCAGCACGTCGTCGCCGACGGCCTCCCGCGCCGCGCGGACAATCGCCTCGTCCTTCGTCGCGCTCTGCCGCCCGAAGGGGCCCCAGCCGATCTTGAAGGCGCGGAACCCTTGCGCCTTGTACGGCAAGAGCGCGTCCGCCATCCGCTCCGGTTCGTCCATCAGCAATGATGCGTAGGGGCGGACGCGCTCGCGATACCGCCCGCCGAGCAGCCGCCCGACGGGTTGCCCTGTGGCCTTGCCGAGGATGTCCCAGAGGGCGATGTCGATGCCGGAAATCGCGTGCGTGATCGATCCGCCGCGCCCGAGCCAGAAGGTATTCTGGTGCAATTTCTCGCTGACGCGCTCCGGTTCCAGCGCGTTCTCGCCGCGATAGAGCGGTTCGAGCACCGCGAGGGCGGCGCGCACGAGATCATCGTTCGTGAAGACGCTGCCGATGCCGGTGACGCCCTCGTCCGTCAGCACGGCGATCAGCGTATGCACGCACGCGTCCGGCTGGATTTCGTCGCTCCAGCCGCCCTCCGGCGTCGCGCCGCGCAGCCCGACGGCCCGAATCTCCCGTATTTTCATTCCGCTCGCTCCTCTCCCTGCCCGCCATTCGCCTTGCGCCCGCGTCGGGGCGTGCCCATACTAGCGGACACGGGCGATCAACGCGAAGGGGGAGGACCGATGGCAGGGTTCGATAGCGCAACAATCGAGAAGGCGCTGGCCGAGCGGGAAGTGGAATTGACGACCTGGGGGCGCAAGACGGGCAACCCGTCGCGCGTCATCATCTGGATTTGGGGAGACGATACACGGCTCTTCATCCGCTCCGGTGGCGGGATGGGCCGCGACTGGCCGCAGAATTTGCTCGCGAACGGGAAGGGAATTCTCCATCTCGCCGGGCAGGACATCGCCGTCCGGGCGCGACAAGTCACCGACCCGGCAGAGGCGCGAGCGGGCGCGGCAATGGTCAACCGGAAATACGCGACGACCAACACGCCCTCGGCTGAGGGCGACCCCCTGACCCCCGCCGAGCAAGCAACCTTCGAACTGACGTCGGACGACGCCTCGGCGTGATTCCCTAATCCCCCAGCCCCTTCCTGACGCGGGATGGGGGTCGGGGGTTAGGATTCCCCGCTGATCTCGACGCCGTGGTGCTCGGCGGCGCGCTTGATGCGCCCTTTGATCGTCGCGACCTCATCCTTGTCGTACTTGCTCGCGTTCTCCTTGTGGTTGATGTAACTCCACGCGGCGCGGACATGCTCTGCGGTGTCGATCGGGTACTTGTGGTTCGTCGGGTCGACGAACTGGACATCGCCGTACTCGTGCGTCCCTTCTTTCGGGTTGACGTCGTCGCGACGGTCGATGCGATGGCTCATCTGGTCCCTCCTGTGTTCTTGCCCGTCCGGGGGGGGCGCCAGACGAGCGCATCGCAGAGGCCATGCCACGCGGCGGTTTACGTGGCGGCCATCGGCAGTTCGAGCAGGTGGGGCTTGCCGGTATCCCACGCGGCGTGGACGGCGTCGCCGACATCGCCCGCGCGCTCGACGAGCGTCGCGGCGACGCCCATCGAGCGGGCGAGGGCGCAGTAATCGACGGGCGGATCGGCGATGTCCATGCCGATGAATTTGCCCATCGTCGCGTTGTATCCCTCCATGCCGCGCATGTAGTTCTTGAGGATGTTGTATTCGCGGTTGTTCACCACCGCGAAGACGACGGGCAACTGCTCGTGCGCCGCCGACCAGAGCGCCTGCGGCGAATACATCGCCGCGCCGTCCCCGACGATGCAGAGGACGGGCTCGCGCCCGAAGCCGAGCGAGACGCCGAGCGCGGCGGGCATCCCCCAGCCGAGCCCGCCGCCGCGCACGAAGAAGTAGCGATCCGGCCGCGTTACCTGGTGGAATGCCCGCACATGCGTGTTCGTCGCCGGTCCCTCGTCCACGACGACCGACTCGGGCGGCAGCGCGCGGAGCAGCGCGTGGGCGGCGAAGATTGGCGGCATCGGCACGCGGTCGTAGCGACCAAGCGCCGCCGCCTCGTACGCGTCGCGGGCCTTTTCCTGCTGCACGCGCCGCGCCGCCAGAATCGTCTCCGCCGCGCGGCTCTCCGTCACCGTGCGCTGGAGCAGCGGCAGCAATGCCTCCAACGTGGCGCGCGGATCGCCGACAATGCCGAGGCGCACGGGGTAGGTGCGGCCGAGGTCGTGCGCGTCCGGGGCGAGGTGGAGCAGTTCGACCGTCTCCGGGAGCGGCGATCCGGGCGCGTACGGATAGGTCATGAAGGCCCGCCCGCCGATCAGGAAGACGCGGTCGTAATCGGCGAGCGCCTTGCGCAGTGCGCCCGCGTGCGGCGGCAGCGCGCCCGCCCAGAGCGGATGCAGCGGCGGGAAGGCGAAGGAGCCGAGCAAGGGCGAACCGTAGACCGTCGCGCCGAGCAGTTCCGCCACCGCGACAACGGCCTCCGTGCCGCCCGAGGCCGTCACCTCGTCGCCGACGACGATGGCGAGGCGTCCGGTGGGCGTCGCGGCGAGCAGGTCGGCCAGTTCCGCCAGACCGCCGCCCACGGCGCGCCGCTCGATCCGCGAGGGCGGCGGGACCGGCGCGGGGCCGATCTCGTCCATCACGTTCATCGGCAGCGA